>JBJTAW010000054.1:0-4213 GCA_046091025.1 Chakrabartia sp.
TCCCCAACCGCTTGGGGAAGGGAACGGAGGCAGCCAAACTATCCAGCACCTGCGGCTTGGCGCCGAGCATCAGCGGGGTCGCAAAAATGCCGGGCATGATGGAATTGACGCGAATGCCCAGATCCATCAAATCGCGCGCCATTGGCAGCACCATGCCATTCACCCCAGCTTTGGCCGAACCATAAGTGATTTGCCCAATCTGGCCATCCTGCGCGGCGACAGAGGCCGTCAATGTGATGACGCCCCGCTCCCCATCTTCCAAAGGTGCCAGAGTTGCCATGCCCTCGGCCGACAGCGAGGCGAGGCGATAGCTTGCGATCAATATGCCGTGCACGCCAGAAGCATAATCTTCGGTCGACAAGCGCTTCAGCTTGCCCGCTTCCTTATCAAAGGCCAGCGTCTTGCCGCGCCGTGTTGCCATCGCGCAATGCACCAAAATCCGTTCCTGACCTTGGGCTGCACGGGCCTTCTCAAAGCCGGCGACGACCGAGGCTTCGTCTAGAATATCCACTTTGCAGAACAGGCCGCCAATGGCCTTGGCCACTTCGGTGCCGGCATCTTCGTTGAGATCAAAAATGGCGACCTTCACACCAACGGCGGCCAATGCCTCTGCCGTGGCCCGGCCCAGTCCCGATGCGCCGCCGGTGACAACAGCAGCTGTGGTGGCATCAATTTTCATACGCCTGTTTCCTTCATTTAGTAGCTGCGCGGCAGGCCGAGCACATGTTCGGCCAGATAGCTGAGGATAAGGTTGGTGCTGATGGGTGCGACAGTATAAAGCCGCGCTTCGCGGAATTTGCGTTCCACATCATATTCTTCGGCAAAGCCAAAGCCGCCGTGCGTTTGCACGCACATGTCGGCCGCAGCCCAGCTTGCTTCAGAGGCGAGCAGCTTGGCCATATTGGCCTCTGCCCCCGGATTACCCCCCGCATCAAAAACCTCTGCTGCATGATGCACCATCAACTCAGCGGCGCGCATCTGAGCATAAGCGCGGGCAATGGGGAATTGGATACCCTGGTTCTGGCCAATGGCGCGGCCAAAAACATTGCGTTCACTGGCATAGGCCGACGCTTTGTTGATGAACCATTTGGCATCGCCAATACACTCAGCGGCAATCAGGATCCGCTCGGCGTTCATGCCGGAGAGAATATAACGAAAGCCCTTACCTTCTTCCCCGATCAGGCTGGAGGCTGGAATGCGCATGTCATCAAAAAAGACTTCGGTGGTGCTGTGGTTCATCATGGTGCGAATGGGCTTGATCGCCATGCCCTTGCCGACCACCGTCCGCATATCGACGAGGAAGATGGACAGCCCCTCCGTCTTGCTCTGCACCTTATCGCGCGGCGTGGTGCGGGCGAGCAGCAGCATAAGATCAGAATATTCGGCCCGGCTTGTCCAAATCTTCTGCCCATTGACGACATAGTCATCGCCATCCCGCACCGCGACGGTGCGCAGCGACAGCGTGTCGGTGCCGCTGGTTGGTTCTGACACGCCAAAGGCCTGAAGCCGCAACTCCCCGCTGGCAATGCCGGGAAGATATGTGCGCTTTTGATTTTCGCTGCCATATTTAAGCAGCGTGTTCATGATATACATTTGGGCATGCGCCGACGCGCCATTGCAGCCTGCGGCCTGAATTTCTTCCATGATGACGGCCGCCGCCGCCAGATTCAGGCCCGACCCGCCATAGGCTTCTGGGATCAAGGCGGCAAGAAAACCCGATTTCGTCAGCGCATCGACAAATTCGGCAGGATAGGCCCGAATGCTGTCCTTCGCGCGCCAATATTCCCCCGGAAATTCGGCACAAAGCGCCTGAACCCCCCGCCGGATTTCGGCAATATCTTCGGATTCTGTGACTGCTGTCATGTCATTCATGCCCGTGTTGCTTGTGCTGCCATGATCTGCCGACCATCGTCGGAAAAGGCAGCAAGTTGAATGCTATCCTCCGGCCCACCCATCACGAGATGCAGCGGCTCACCGCACATCGCGGGGGACAGGCCGCGGAGAGAAAATGTCGAAATCGCCTGATCGCCAAGGCTTTGCCGCGCCAGATCAAGCAGCAAGGTCGCGGTCAAAGGCCCATGGACGACCAAGCCGCGATACCGCTCCTCCGCTTGCGCATAGGGCAGGTCATAATGGATGCGGTGGCTGTTAAAGGTCAGCGCCGAAAACCGGAATAAGAGCGTCTCTGACGGGACAAAGCGCCGATGCGCGTCCCAAGATTCAGGCTCAAAGCTGCTTTCAGAAGATGCGGGTGGCCCCAAAGGGGCGTCTGGCCCGGCGGCGTCCCGATACACGAGGCTCTGCACTTCGCGCACAGCCAGCCCGTCTTCCCCAAATGTGTCATGCGCGACATCGACAAACACCAAAGAACCTGAGCCACCCTCTTTCGCAGTGACGGACAAGACCTTTGATTGACGCGTGACCTTTTCCCCCAGGCGCAGGGGCTTGAGAAACTCAACCTTGCTGGAGGCCCACATGCGGCGGGGCAACGGCACGGGGGGAAGGAAGCTATCCAACCCGTCATCGCGCACAGGATGGCCATCTGCCCCTAAGTCCGCTGTTGCGGCATCGGGCAGACACAGGCACCAATGCAGGCCCTGCGGCACATCCGCCCCATCCATCAAATCCCGATCAATCGTGGCGCACCAGCGGGCGACCATGGCCGGATCAATTCGGTCGGTGCGCTGCTCCTCGCGCCCAATCCAAGCATCCCATTGCCCCATTAGTTGCGCCCTCCAACCAAGCCCTTGGCAATCACCTGAGCCTGAATTTCCGCCGCCCCTTCAAAAATGTTGAGGATACGGGCATCGCACAAAATGCGGCTAATTTCATATTCCAGCGCATAGCCATTGCCGCCATGGATTTGCAGGCTAGCATCGGCATTGCTCCATGCCGCACGGGCGGCCAGAAGTTTTGCCATACCCGCCTCAATATCGCATCTTTTGCCGCCGTCTTTGGCGCGCGCGGCGGCATAGGTCAGCTCTCGCGCAGCGATCATATCGGCCAAGCTCATGGCGATTTTGTCGGCCACGCGCGGGAAGGCCAAAATAGATTTGCCAAATTGCTTGCGGCTCACCGCATAGTCCAGCCCCAGTTCCAGCGCCCGCTTTGCAACACCAACGGCCCGAGCCGCTGTCTGGATACGCGCGCCTTCAAAGGTGCGCATGAGTTGCTTAAAGCCCTGCCCCTCTTCACCGCCCAACAGCGCGTCCGCAGGGGGGATCATACCGTCAAATTGAAGCGCATATTCCCGCATGCCGCGATAGCCCAGCACCTCAATTTCGCTGCCGCTCATGCCCGGCGTGGGAAAAGGATCGGTCTCCGTCCCACGAGCTTTGGGCACCAGCAACATGGAAAGGCCGGCATAGCCCTTCTCCTCTGGCCGGGTACGGACGAGCATTGTCATCAGGTCCGATCGGCTGGCGTGGGTGATCCATGTCTTGGCCCCGTCAATGACCCAGCTCGTTTCGCTGCGGCGCGCGCGCGTTTGCAGGGAGCCGAGATCAGACCCCGTATCGGGTTCGGTAAAGACTGCGGTTGGGAGCACCTCTCCACTGGCAATTTTGGGCAGCCAATGCGCCTTTTGGGCGTCCGTGCCGCCCATCGCAATCAGCTCCCCCGCAATTTCAGAGCGGGTGCCAAGCGACCCCGCGCCAATCCACCCACGCGACAATTCTTCGGTGACAACGCACATCACAAGTTTGGACAGGCCAAGGCCGCCAAATTCCTCTGGGATGCAGACCCCAAAGGTGCCGAGATCGGCCATTGCCGCGACCGTTGCATCGGGGATCAGGTCATTCGCCAAATGCCAGTTGTGCGCATGGGGCAAAATCTCGGCCTGAGTAAACCGACGAAACTGATCGCGGATGCTATCCAGCTCTGCATCCCGGAAGCTTTCGCTGGGGCTTTGCCCCTGTGCCAAGGCCTGCGCCACAGCAAGGCGCGTGCTGGCATGATCTGCCAAGAGCATAGAGGCGGAAGCGGCCTCCAGCGCGCGGGCTGCATACTGCACACCGAGGGCGCTTGCCCGAAGCAGTACATTCTGCCCCATCGGCAGGCCACCCACCAGCTGACCCAATGTTTCCGCAAAGATGAGATGGGCCACTTGCTGATCGAGCGACGAACCGCCTTCGTTCGCGACCAACCAGTCCGAAACTGCCTCGAGCGCGGCTACGCTGGTTGCGATCCAAGCAAATCCGTGCGCTGCCCGTTG
>JBJTAW010000055.1:0-3444 GCA_046091025.1 Chakrabartia sp.
CTATGGCTTGGCAGTCGGCTACCGTCATTGGGCCGGGCATTGGCGGCATTTTATTCGCGCGTCAGGCGGATATCCCTTATTGGCTGTTTACTGGCCTTTTGGTCACAGCCAGCCTGTGCGTCGCCTTGATCAAGCCCTTTCCAAAGCCCCAGATTAAGGGGGATGCCCACCCGTTTCAGCAGATGATCGATGGACTGCGTTACACCTGGAATGAACGCTTTCTGCTCGGCGCGATCACGCTGGACTTGTTTGCCGTCCTGCTGGCCGGGGCAACAGCCTTGCTCCCCGTCTTTGCGCGCGACATTTTGTTCGTCGGCCCAGAAGGCCTTGGCTGGCTCAGGGCGGCCCCAGCAGCGGGCGCAACGCTTGTTGCTCTCTGGTTCTCCTTTCGCCCGCTGAAGCATAATGTGGGCGTTAAGATGCTTTGGGCGGTCGTCGTCTTTGGTGCCGCAACAATCTGCTTTGGGCTGTCTCAATCCTATTGGGCGTCCCTCGGGCTTTTGGCGGTGCTGGGCGGCGCGGATATGTTGTCGGTGTATGTCCGCTCTTCTCTGGTGCAACTCAACACGCCAGACGATATGCGCGGTCGGGTTGGTGCCGTGTCGTCGCTTGCCATTTCAGGCTCAAATGAATTGGGCGAACTGCAATCCGGTCTCGCAGCCGCTGTTCTTGGCCCCATTGGCGCTGTTGTCTTTGGCGGAATTGGGGCTATCTTGGTCACTGGGCTTTGGGCTTGGCTCTTTCCAGAGTTGAGACGCGCCCGAACATTTGAACCGCAATTCCGAAGGATAGATCCATGAAGGCCGCTTCGATCCTCGATACCATTGGGGGCACCCCCCATGTCCGCGTCTCCCGACTCTTCCCGGATCGAGAGGTTTGGATCAAATCCGAACGGTCGAATCCCGGCGGATCGATCAAGGATCGTATTGGCCTTGCCATGATTGAGGATGCCGAACGGTCCGGCGCGTTGAAACCCGGCGGCACGATTGTGGAGCCGACCAGCGGAAATACGGGCATCGGCCTTGCCATGGTCGCAGCGGTCAAGGGCTATAAGCTCGTCCTCGTCATGCCAGAGAGCATGTCGCTGGAGCGGCGTCGACTGATGTTGGCATATGGCGCAAGCTTTGACCTGACGCCGCGCGAGAAGGGCATGAAGGGCGCAATTGAGCGCGCATTAGAGATTGTCAACTCAACACCCGGCGCTTGGATGCCGCAGCAGTTTGAAAATCCTGCAAATATCGATGTTCATGTGCGCACCACAGGACCGGAAGTCTTGGCCGACTTTGCGGACATACCACTTGATGCCATCATCACTGGTGTGGGCACTGGTGGGCATATTACGGGCATTGCCCAATTCCTAAAGCCCCATTGGCCAACGCTGAAAATCTATGCGGTCGAGCCGACCCTATCTCCCGTGATCAGTGGCGGAAGCCCTGCCCCTCATTCCATACAGGGCATTGGCGCAGGCTTTATTCCGGCCAATCTGCACACGGCATTGCTCGACGGGGTTATTCAGGTTGATCCCGCCGATGCCAAGGCTATGGCACGCCGCGCCGCGACCGAAGAAGGCATGTTAGTTGGCATCAGCTCTGGCGCAACGCTGGCCGCAATTGCGCAAAAGCTGCCCGATTTGCCAAAGGATGCCAGGGTCCTTGGGTTTAACTATGATACGGGCGAACGTTATTTGTCCGTGCCTGATTTCTTACCGGAGGCATAAGGCACGCGCCGCACGCTCCCCAACGTGACTGACACTCCACCGCCCTTAGCTGGGACGGCGGATGCGCGTGGGGTGCACCCAGCGCCAATCGTTCTGCTGATCATTGTCGCCATCATGGGCATTTTGGTCTGGTCCATTGAGGCAGGGCCACTGGGCAAAGCCTATGATGGTGTGCAGCAGCGCCCTGTCATGACGGATACCGCGCATTTGCCCAAAGATATTCCGACGGTCGAGCCGATGGAACTCAAGCAGATTGCCCCCAGTCTCGCCAAAGAGATTAACGACGCGACACCCTTTACGCGTGAGCCGGTCCCCCCTGCCCGTCCTTTTTATATTGCTGGCAAGCCCATTGATCGTGATCGCGCGACAGACTGCTTGGCTGCCGCCATTTGGTATGAAGCGGGTGCCGAGACGCGTGCTGGCAAGAAAGCGGTGGCGCAGGTCGTTCTCAACCGGGTTCGCCATCCTGCTTTTCCAAAAACCGTTTGCGGCGTTGTCTTTCAGGGCGCAGAACGCCGCACAGGGTGTCAATTCACCTTCACTTGCGACGGCGCAATGACGCGCACGCCCTCTGCCTCAGCATGGGGAAATGCCCGAGGCCTAGCGCGAATTATGTTGACGGGAGAAGTCTTTAAGCCCGTTGGCAGCGCCACTCATTACCACACGGACTGGGTTTTGCCGGCTTGGAGCGCAAAACTCGACAAAGTGCATAGGGTATCCACACACTTATTCTTCCGCTGGATGGGCTGGTGGGGCAATTTGGCGGCCTTTAAGGGACAGCATTTGGGAAGTGAGCCTGTGGTTACACAATTGGTTCCACTCTCCCCCAGTCACGCGATGAGCCGCGACGGAGATATTCTTTTGGAGGGTCAGTTGGACGCCATGCTCGCCGACCAGAGCGACCATGATGCGAAAGACCCGCAAAATATTGGGCTGCCGTCCAACCCCTATGGGTTCAAACCAACATTGCAGAGCCCAACGGCGGATTTTCTGGTTTTCGTTGTGCCGCGCAGGACGGACCCTGCCATTATGCTCAGCCTTGTTCTGTTTTCCTGCTCGGTCAAACCCTATTGCAAGATCATGATTTGGACGGACGCAAAACCCGCGCCCGCGCGCCTGCCCGTGGCCGATGAGTTTTTGCCAAGCATGGCCTTTAGCTATTTACGCAACCGATCTTCTGGTCTCGACAAAGCACTTTGGAATTGTGACCTTTTTCCAAGACCAGATCCAAGCCAATGCATGAAAGCAAGGCCCGTCAAAGCACCCGTGCCGCGGCCAGAGCCAGCCGCATCACAAGACGCCGCCATGCTGCTGCAATAGCAACACGGGCAAAGCCCTAAATAACCACCAGAGCCTGATTTACAGTCCGCCCGGGACAGGCTAGCCTTCTTCCTAAATTTGGGGTCTTAGCATGACATTTATCGGCAAAATCTGGCGCATCCTCATTGGCATTAAGGACGGGCTCGTCCTGATGGCCATGCTGCTGTTCTTCGGTCTATTATATGCGGCTCTATCGTCCACCCCGAACAATGCGACGGTCCACACAGGCGCACTCTACATCGATCTGGGCGGTGCGATTGTGGAGCAACCCCAACAGGCTAGCCCCGAAGAGTTAATTTTTGGCGGGGGTCAATCCCATGAGCACCGACTACGGGATGTCGTCCATGTCCTTGCAACGGCGGCGGAAGATCCTCTCATCTAGGTTGTTGCTCGTGATCTGGAGGGGG
>JBJTAW010000056.1:0-3238 GCA_046091025.1 Chakrabartia sp.
ACCGCTACAACCACCACCGACCCCATGAAGCCCTCGGCCGAATCCCACCGGTCGAGTACCGTGTCAAACTGTTCCCCCACCTCTACTTCTGACTGGATCAGGAAATCGAGGGGGCTTCAAATATCACTTGGGTTTTCGGCATGTGCTACACCGATTTGTATTATTCTTTTTCTGATTCAGCATAGATATTTATAGCAAAGTAGGCACCGATTCTTAGCATGACGGAGACGTCCTTGAAGAAAAATATGTATTTCTTCCTCTTGCCCGCTCTCTTTACCGCAATCTCGGGGGTTCTGAAATCAACGAAAAATCCAAATTGGCTGGCGATTTTTATAAGAGAAATAGGTGACCAGTATGAGCAGTGGCCTGCTGTAAAAGGATAATCATGCTTAGCCAATTCGGAGCCATCATTTATATTTGTGCTGCAAATTATCAGGCCGTCTTTTTTTACTGCGCTAAACAGGTTTTTGAAATTATCCTCTGGATTCGTGAAGTGCTCAATTACCTCTGAGGCAATTACTAGATCTGACGGGCTACATTTCTCCGGGTGCTCATAATTTTCAAAATTTTGGTAGTTTTCCAGATCTACCAGCTTTACTGTGCTTTGGGGGTACTTATTCTTGTACCACTCATGGTCTATGTTATATCCTGGTCCAAAGAAGGAGACTTCAAGATTGTCGGGGCCTATTATTTTGGTCCCGGTGAGTGCCATGTAATATTCCCTTCCCGGTCGAAATTCATTGCCATTTCTCTTTTGTGCGAAATCTATGTGAAATCCATCTTCTGACATGTAGTGGTCATATTTTTCAATATTTTCCGGAAGATTTACATATCCGCAATATGTGCATTCGAAGCATTTCAGGGTTTTGTCTTTGGTATACTTGGCTCTGCTGGTAATTACTTTTTCGACTGTCGTGTGGCCACATATTTTACAAAGCATGCATTTCTCCTTAATAAGTTTGCCAAATATCTCCGCCCAATGAGTACCGATGGGTCCGGAGCCGCGTGGCCGGCCTTCAGCAGCGGACCATCTGACTGGTCATGGCCGTTGAGAGGGCCTTTACGGCGGTCAGGCCCACGTCGTAGGGGCTGGCCAGCGTGGTCTGTACTTCGTTCTTGAAGTTGTTCCTGCGCATGTCCGTATCTGTGCGGCCGGGGATGATGCAATTGACCCGGATGCCGTCGTTCGCCCACTCTTCGCTGAGGCCCTGGGTCAGGTTGACAATGGCGGCCTTCGTGGCGGAGTAGGTGACATAGTCGGCCCGGCCCCGCGTGTAGGACGAGGAGGCAAAAAGCAGCAGCGAACCCTGGGCGGCCTTGAGCCAGGGGTAGGCGGCCCGCGCGATGTGCAGCGTGCCCTTGAGGTTGACGTCAACCTGGTCGTTGATGGCGTCCCAGCTTTGCTCATCGAGCCTTCCGTGTTGCAGCAAGCCCGCTGCGTTGACCACGATGTCGATACCGCCCAGCTGGTCTGCCGCTTCGCTGAAGGCGTGCTCCACGCTCTGGGCGCTGGTGATGTCGCAGCCGTTTTCGCGGGAGCGGGCCAGGACATGCGCGCCACCCGCGCGCATGATTTCGGCCATGGCATGGCCGATGCCCCGCGTGCCGCCGAAGATCAGGACCCGCTTGTCACGCAGTTCGACACCCGGCTGGTCCATCGACAGCGCGCTCGCCCGCAGTCGGAACATTTCGTCCGCGAGGATCATGTCGATGGGGTGGGTGACCTTGATGTTCTCTTCGCTGCCCTGGACGATCCGAATCTTCGCGTTCGGATTGCAGGCCAGGAAAATGCCGCAATCGTCGGTGAAGTGGTCGAGCTTGGCTTCGTCGATCGACTCGTAGCACCCTAGCAGTCCTTCGAACCGGAACGCCTGGGGCGTCTGCCCCCGCAGCAGGTGACTGCGCCTGGGGATCTGCTCGATGAAGCCATCACGCTCGATGATGATGGTGTCGGAGGTGGGGATCGCCACGTCAACCCCGTCGTGATCCTCGAGGGCGACCAGGACATCCTGGATAATGCGGCCCTCGACGAACGGGCGTGCGGCATCGTGGATCAGGACGTGGCGCGGATGGTGGGGTTTCAGGGCGCGCAGTCCGCGCAGCGTGGAGGCCTGCCGGCTGGCCCCGCCGGCGGCCACCATCACCCGGGGGTCGCCCGAGACGAGGCGCTCGACTTTTTCCATGGAGTCGACCGGCGCCATGACTAGGATCAGGGCATCCGGCAGGAATCTGCGGATCGCTTCCAGGCTGTGCTCGATCAGCGTCTTGCCCGCGATGCGCACGAACTGCTTTTTCTGATCAAAGCCAGCCCGCGTGCCCGATCCAGCGGCTAGCAAAATACAGGCGATCTCGTTGTTCATGGAGGAGTCCTACTTTGCGAAGGATTGAAGAGAGAGGTTTGTTTGGCTGGGCTCATGGGGCCGCGAGTTCTGCGATTTGCTCGTCCTTCGCGGCCTCTTCGCCGGCGGATGCCTGGCTGTGTGAGGCCATTGAATAGGCCAGATATCGATCCAGCTGGCTGAGCATTTCAGGTGTCGGAGCGCCAGGGTTTTGCGGGTACTCGCGAAGGCACGCGATCGCCTTTTGCAGGCGCAGGGTCTTGCCCTCCTGGATCGCTCGGATGATCCAGATCCGTGCCGTCAGCAGGTGAACCCAACCGCCCTTGTCCATGGTGGAGGGCGATTCGAGGTGCGAGATGTAGCTCGGGTCCGGGGTTTTCCAGTTGCCGAAGTTTTCTTGCAGGTTCCGGTCGATATCCGCTGGCGCATACAGGCTGACATTCAGAAAATCGATCGGGACCAGGTCGAAGGGGGTGAACTTGAAGGTCTGTCGATAGCCGAACTGGAAATCAACGCCGGTCACGAGGCCGCCATCGCGTTCGGAATAGACGAACAGGTCGATCCAGACCCCAGTGGGCGTGTGGATGAATGGCACCTGCACGGTCTCCTTGCCCTTCAGGTACTGGGGTGGAATGTGGAAAAGTTTGCTTTCTATGGCCATCCGTACAAGCTGAGCCAGCCCGACGTGTCCCATGATCCCGAGGTCGACGTCCTTGTCGTGCGCCATCAGATTCTTTTCGCGCGCAAAGCCCAGCAAAGTCCCTGAAACCAGGAAGAGTTTCTGCCTCGCAAGCTGCGCCAACACGGCGATATCGCGCAGGGCTGCGCAGGCGCGGTCCACGGTGTAATTGGCATCCGCCGGGGTCTGGAGGATCAGCGGCAGCGGCCTTGTCGGCGGG
>JBJTAW010000057.1:0-4633 GCA_046091025.1 Chakrabartia sp.
ATCCCAAGGCGCAGATCAAGACCGTGCCTGCCTTGCGCGGCCCGGTCGTTGAGGTGGCGGGCAAGCGCGTTGCCGATATGAAAGATATCCCTGAAGAAGCCTGGTTCCTGCGCGGCGACCGAGGCCTGACCTTTGCCGACGAGCCGCCAGAGGGTAGTCGCCTGACGGCAGGCGCATGGTGGCCCGCCGATTATGCCGGGCCGCCGCTTGTCTCGATGGATGAGCGGGCGGTCAAATCCATTGGCCTTAAAATTGGCGATCCAATCACGATTTCGGTTCTGGGCGTGGAGATTGCCGCGCGCATTGCGTCCGTTCGCGAAGTCAATTGGGACACATTGGGCTTTAACTATGTGCTGGTGTTCAACCGGACGGCCTTGGACTCAGCCCCCTATACCCTGGCCTCAACCATTGCCGTTGATCCAATCCATGAACCCGCCATCAGCCGGGCGGTCTCAGGGGGTTTTCCTGCCGTCACGATGGTTCGGGTGAAGGATGTCATCACCGAAGTGGGCACGCTTCTGAACCAATTGGCAAAGGCCATTGCGGCGGCTGCGTCAGTTGCGGTTGTTGCGGGCATCGCTGTTTTGGTCGGGACGATTTCGGCCGCGCGCCGGACGCGCAGCTATGATGCCGTGCTGCTCAAGCTGTTGGGTGCAACGCGCGGCCAGATTTTGCTGGTGCAGGCGATGGAATATGCCGTGCTCGCCCTTTTGCTCTCGGTCATCGCGCTGGGCCTTGGCAGTTTGGCGGGCTGGCTGCTCACCACCCGGATGTTTGATCTGGACTGGACGCCAGATTGGCCGCTGGTCATTGCGACCGTTGCTGCGGGGGGATTGGGCACCCTGGCGCTGGGTCTGATCGGGGCGATCCCGGTTTTGCGCACTCGCCCTGCTGAGGCGTTGCGATCCCTTTAAGGCGGGATAATGGCTTTTTGAGTGACACACATGCGCCACACCGCTATGGGAAAGGCGCATGTGATCGCGGTTTTTGCTTCCCGAACCCGGGGATTCAAGATAGATCGCAGGCCGAATTGCGACCTGATATGGAGACACGATTATCCCACCCTTAACCCCCCGGCGACCCATGGGCCCCGGCCCCGCGCCGATGAACGGCCCCCGGTTTAACCAGTTTATTACGTCGCCCAAGGTGCGCGTGATCGACGAAAATGGCGAAAATTTGGGCGTCATGTACACCCGCGAAGCCATTGATCAGGCAGCTGAGGTTGGACTCGACCTGGTTGAGATTTCGCCCAACGCCGATCCGCCCGTCGCCAAGTTTCTCGATATCGGCAAGTTCAAATATGAGGCCCAGAAAAAGGCCAATGCCGCGCGAAAATCGCAAAAGACGCAGGAGATCAAAGAGATCAAGATGCGTCCCAATATCGATGACCATGATTATGATGTGAAAATGCGCGCGGTGAACAAGTTCATTGAAGAAGGCGATAAGGTGAAAATCACCCTGCGTTTTCGCGGTCGTGAATTGGCGCATGGCCAATTGGGCATGAAGCTGTTGCAGCGGGTGCAGGAAGATGTGGCGGAAGTTGCCAAAATTGAGCAATATCCCCGCATGGAAGGCCGTCAGATGCTGATGGTACTCGCGCCCAAATAGGGCCGCCGCTCCAATGCGTAAAAAGGCGGCCTGGCAATGCTCGGCCGCCCTTTTTGTGCGCAGCACGGTTTATGTTGCAACCAAATCTGTTGCAAAAAAGCACCATTTTGCCGCGAAATTAAGGGCAGATTGTTCACAGGCCTAGCCGCAAGTCCACGGCGACATTAGCTAGGCCCAATTAAAACATAACATATGTCATCAACCCCCCTTTAGAGGATGTCCCTAATGACCCGTTCTATTCTTCTGGCGTCGGCAGCTTTTGCCACCCTCTCGACCCCGGCCTTCGCTCAAGACATGCAGCCCCAGGATGCGGGCTTGGAAGAAGCAGAAATCATCGTCACCGCTACCCGCCGCGAACAGCAGCTGGCCGATGTTCCCTTGGCAGTCTCGGCTGTCACGGCGGAAACGCTGGCGCACTCCGGTGCCTCCGATATTCGTCAGTTGAACCAACTCTCGCCCTCGCTCCTCGTCTCCTCCACCTCATCAGAAGCGGCAGGCGGCGGTGCGCGTATTCGCGGTATCGGGACTGTCGGCGACAATCCCGGTCTTGAGAGCTCGGTGGCAACTTTTGTGGATGGCGTATATCGCAGCCGCGCAGGCGTTGGCCTGACGGAACTGGGTGCGATTGACCGGATTGAGGTGCTGCGGGGCCCGCAGGGCACGCTCTTTGGCCGCAACGCCTCGGCTGGTTTGATCCACGTCATTACCGCGCGCCCCTCCTCTGATCTGGGTGGCACGCTGGAGGCGACCTATGGCAATTATGATGCGATGCGCCTTGTCGGTGGCATTACCGGGCCAGTTTCAGACGCAATCTCGGCCCGCCTTGATGGCGTCTATTCAAAGCGCGATGGCTTTTTGAAGGATGTGACGTCCGGTCGCACGGTTAACAACCGTGATCGTTATATGCTGCGCGGCCAGATGCTGATTGAGCCGAACACCGATTTCTCTCTGCGCCTGATTGCCGATTATTCGGACCGCGCTGAAGAATGCTGTGCCGCGCCTTATTACCCCGCCTCGCTGGTGACGGCGGGCGCGGGCGGCACGATTAATCGTTCCGCGAACCCGATTGCCGCGACCCTGCGGGCGCTGGGCGGCACGATCAACGACACGCCGTACACTCGCAAAGTGTCAATCACTCCGGGCCAATCCTATCGCGGCGATGTGCGCGATTGGGGCGTTTCGGGCGAAGCCAATTATGATTTGGGGGCAGCCAAGCTGACCTCAATCACCGCCTATCGCAATTGGCGCTGGCTGCGCGGACAGGATGCCGATTTCAACAATCTCGACATTTTGCACCGGGAGGATGACGGCACGGCCAATCAGAAATTCTCCACCTTCACGCAGGAAGTGCGGCTTCAGGGCAATGCGCTGGACGATAAGCTGGACTGGTTGGTTGGCGGCTATTTCGCCAATGAAATCCTGACGCTCAACGACAATCTGGCCTATGGTGCCGACTATACGCGCTATGCCGATGCGATCTCGCGCCTGACCAGCTCGACTTTCCCCGGTTATGCTGCCGTTGGTGCACTGCTGAGCCCGACGGCACCCTTGTCGTTCAGCGGCGTTCAGATCAATGACACCTATCGTCAGACGAGCCGCAACTATGCGTTGTTCACCCATAATAGCTTCAACGTCACCGACGCGCTGACCATCACCTTGGGCGCGCGCTACACCAATGAGAAGAAGACGCTCGACGCAAGCTTTACCGACAATAATGTAATGTGCCGCACATTGTCTGCCTTGCCGACGACCAATGCTCTTTATGGTGCTGGCCGGCTTGCCTGCATCATCCCGTCCGTCCCGAATGGCAGCGTCACGCAGAATGACTCCATCCGCAAGGAAGATGAATTTACGGGTACGGGCGTGATCAGCTTTAAGCCGAACGAGGATGTGCTGACCTATGCCAGCTTCTCCCGCGGTTATAAGGCGGGCGGCTTTAACTTGGACCGCAACAGCCTCTATCGCCTCGGCCGCACGGGCAATAGCAATGGCAACCGCGCAATTGATGGCAGTGCCATCGATACCAATGCCTTGCAGTTTAAGCCGGAACTGGTCGACGCCTATGAAATTGGCCTGAAATATGATGGCCGCGGCATCGATGTGAATGTCGCCGCCTTCTACCAGAAGTTCGATAACTTCCAGCTCAACACCTTTAACGGCGTAAACTTCGTCGTTGAAAATGTGCAGGGCTGCTCGACGCTGGCCGGCGGCGATGGGTCGGATGTGGATGACATTACGGGCAATAGCGGCTGCACCGGCAAGGAAAAGAGCGGCGTAATCTCGAAGGGGATTGAGCTTGAAGCCGCTCTGCGCCCGGTCCGCAATGTGTCGATCAACCTCGGCCTGACCTATGCCGACACGCGCTATGCCGATAATCTGATCGGCAATAAGAACCCGACCAACACCACCGGGTCCTTGTCCCCCGCCTTCTTCCAATTGCCGGGTGCGCGCCTGTCTAACGCCACCAAATATGTGGCGACCGGGGCGGTGAGCTGGACGCCAGATATTGGCACATCGGGCCTCAGGGGTCTGGCCTATATTGATTTCCGGTACACCAGCGACATCAACACTGGATCTGACCTCGACTTTGAAAAGGCGCAGGATGGTCATGCGCTGGTCAATGCGCGCATTGGCCTCAACAATGGCGATAAGGGCTGGGCGATTGAAGCCTGGGCGCAGAACCTCTTCAATGTTGATTATCAGCAGATCGCTTTTGATATGCCGCTCCAAGGCAGTGGCGCGACCAATAGTGTGCGTCGCGGCTTTTCCACCTCATCCTCGCAGCTTTACGGCTTGTTCTTGGGCGAGCCGCGCGCCTATGGCGTCACGGTTCGTCGGACCTTCTAAGCGTTGGATTGAAGACAGAAAAAGGCCCGCTCCGGCACATCCGGGGCGGGCTTTTTTATGGGCTTAGCGGCGGCGTGCGGCGAAGCGGGCAATGGTGAGCATGTCGGCTTCCGCAAGAATGTCTCCCGCTGTGCCAGAGCTTTTGAGCGCGCGCTCGGCCGAAAGAAGCTTATCTGCC
>JBJTAW010000058.1:0-2830 GCA_046091025.1 Chakrabartia sp.
ACGTGAAGACCTGAAAGTCCGTTTGCTCGCCGAAATGGATGCAGCAATGCCAGACCACGCCGTGATCGGATCGTCCACGTCTGGCCTGTTACCGACGAAGCTTCAAGCCGGCATGGCGCGGCCCGACCGGCTGGTCGTCGGCCATCCATTCAACCCAGTCTCCCTGCTGCCCGTGGTTGAAGTCTGCGGCGGAGAAAAGACCAGCCAAGCGACGAAGGACATTGCCGCCGCCGTCTATGAACGCATTGGCATGAAGGTCCTGCATGTTCGCAAGGAGATTGACGGGTTCATTGCTGACCGTCTGTTGGAAGCGGTATGGCGTGAGGCGTTGTGGCTAATTAACGACGGCATCGCGACCGCGTCCGAAATCGACGATGCGATCCGCTTTGGCGCCGGGATGCGCTGGTCGTTCATGGGCACATTCCTTGTCTACCGGCTCGCTGGCGGTGAAGACGGGATGCGGCACTTCCTCCACCAATTTGGACCTTCCATGGAATGGCCTTGGACAAAGCTGATCGGCCCCAAGCTGACAGATGACCTGATCGAGACGATTTCGCGGCAGAGCGATGAACAGGCGGGCGGCATTGATCTACGCACCTATGAAAAGCTGCGGGATGATTGCCTTGTTGATCTGACCCATGCGCTGGAGCGCAACGATTTCGCTGCAGGAGCAGTTGCCCGTGCACATCGTCTGCGGCTGGGTGGCGGGTCGGCAGAGATAGGGTCCATCAGGCCGGATGGGCGGATTTTGACGATCTCAACGCCCGTCCAGCCAGAATGGATCGACTATAACGAACATCTCACAGAATATTGCTATCTGAAGCTATTCGGCGATGCGACCGATGTGGTGTTGGCGCAGATCGGCGCGGGCATGGATTATGTGGCGGCGGGCCATTCTTGGTACACGGTCGAAACCCATATCCGCCATTTGGGTCAGGCGCGGCTGGGCGAACCGGTTGAGGTCCGCACCCGTGTCTTGGCTGCTGATGCCAAGCGGCTGCACCTGTTCCATGAAATGGTCAATCTTCGGCACGATGCGGTGATCGCCTCTGCAGAACATATGCTGGTGCACGTCGACGCGCAGGCAGAGAAATCCGCGCCAGCGCCACAGACCATGCAGGATAAGGCGCAAGCCTTGGTGAAGAGCCAAGCGCATTTGCCGCCCCCTGATGGTGTGGGCCGCCAGATTAAAATGACCAGCTGATCCGGCACAGGGGGGAGAGAATAGATGGCCTTGATTGAAACCCGCTCGATCGACTATGTCCCTCTGGCAGAACGGCGCGGCAAAGTGCGCCACCTTTGGCCGATTTGGTTTACGGGGGACGCCCATTTGGCCACACTCGCAACGGGCGCGATCAGTGTCGCGGCCGGGCTTGACCTTTTCTGGTCGAGCCTCGCCGTCATCGGAGGTTGCGTTCTTGGGACCGTCCTGATGGCCTTCCATTGTTCGCAAGGCCCGCACCTTGGCCTTCCACAGATGATCCAGTCGCGCCCGCAATTTGGCTATTTGGGCGCTCTACTTGTCTGGGTTGTCGCGCTCGTCACCTATATCGGGTTTAATGCGCTCAACCAGTCTTTGGCGGCCAGCACTGTGAAGGAATTAGTGGGTCTCCCCGAAGGGCCAACGGTTATTGCCTTTGCCGTCCTCGCCGTTCTCATCGCGGCGATAGGGTATGACCTTATCCACAAAGCCCAACGGGTCCTAGCTTATCTCATGCTGGCCGTCCTAGCGGTTTACACCGCCGGATTTTTCTCAATTGTCGACTTTTCTACCTTATTGCGTCACAGCGTATTTAAACCATCGCTGTTTCTCGTCAAGTTCTTTGCCGCCGCAGGATATCAGCTCAGCTGGTCGATCTACGTCTCTGACTATTCCCGCTACCTGCCGCGTGAGGTGGGCATTCGCGCCTCGTTCCTCTGGACCTTTTTTGGCGCCTTTATTGGTGGCGCTTGGATGATGCTGGTCGGCGCCTTCGCCGCCGCAGCTTTCGCCAATACCGACATTGTCGTTGCGCTGCGCGACAGCGCTGACGCGATGTTTGGCGGTTTTGGGGCTATCATGCTCATCAGCAGCTTTGGCGGGCTTGTCACGATTACCTCGCTCAATTTGTATGGCTCGTCCCTTACGCTCCTCAGCGTGATCGACAGCATTCGCCCAATCCGGCTGGGCATTGCATCGCGGGTTCTTTCTTTGGGGGTTGTCTTTGCGGCGTCGCTCTCTTTATCACTCGCGATGAGCGGGAATGTGCTCCACGCGTTTGAGGCGTTTTTGGGCGTGCTCGTTTACCTCTTCACCCCGTGGACCGCAATCAACCTTGTTGATTTCTTCTTCGTGCGCAAAGGTCGCTATTCGATCCGCGCGATGTTCATGGCTGATGGACTTTATGGCCGGTGGAACTGGCGGGGGCTTGTGTCTTATTTTGGCGGCTTCATTGCGATGATTCCCTTTTTCAAGACGGAAATCTATACCGGCCCGGTGGCGCAGGCGCTGGGGGGGGCGGATATCTCAATGCTGATCGGCTTGCCGGTTTCAGCTCTTGTGTACCTCCTTTTGCACCGCGGCGTCGACCTTTCGGCCGAACAAGCCCAGATCGCCGAGCTTGATCGCAATTTAGAAACGGAACCTGTGCGATGATCCGGCCGCTTCTGGTCGCAGCAATGTTGATCTGTGCAGCGCCGGCGTTGACGCAGCCGATCACCTTTCCCGATCATTTCGATGCAATCGGCACGCCGCTCCAAAGCCTAAAAACAAAAGAGGGGCGCGTTGTGCACTTCACCGACACGGGAGAGGTTGGTTGGACACCGATGCTGTTCGTCGGCGGCGTCGGCA
>JBJTAW010000059.1:0-3861 GCA_046091025.1 Chakrabartia sp.
TGGAAAATTGAGATCACCGGTGCGCAGGGGTCTGCGCAAAACTTCACCCTCAGCAGCGGCGCTGTGAGCCTGGGCCTGCCCACCGATAACACCAGCAGCAACTGGCTGCAGTCTGCGCAAGACGCAGAAATAGAAGTCAACGGCGTCGCGGTCACCCGCAGCACCAACACCATCACCGATGTGGTGGACGGCCTCACCTTCAACCTCTACGCCCCCACCACCAGCAGCACCAGCACCGTCAACGGCGTGAGCACCACCACCTGGACGCCCGCCCGGATTGACCTGGCGCGCGACACCAGCGGCATCACCGCCAAGGTGGAGGCGCTGGTCAAGGCCTACAACGACCTCGAAGAGAACCTCACGATCCTCGGCGATCGCGACAGCGAAGTCGAGGAATTCGGGGGTGCCCTGGCCAACGATAGCTTTTTGCGCTCGGTGCGCAGCCAGGTGCGTAGCATGCTGATTTCAGAATCTAGCACTCCCGGTACAACCGTCAAGGCGGCGCGTGATCTCGGTTTGAGCTTCGACCGCGCAGGCGTATTGCAATTAGACCAGGAAAAACTAGGCAGCCGGCTGCAGGATCATTTTGCGGAAGTAGCGCAGATGTTCACAGCCAATGTGAGTAACCAGAGCATCTACAGCCCTGCGGCCGGAGGTGTTGCAGGTGACGCAGTCAAAAAGCTGGACGCCATGATGCGCAGCACCGGGACGGTGCAGCAGCAAACCAACAGCGCCAAGGAACAGGTCAAGCGACACCAGGCGGACCTCGAGAAGTTAGAAGACAAAATGAAGAATTTGCTGGAGCGCTATGTTCAGCAATTTGCATCGATGGAAACCATCGTGGGCAACAGCAACAGCCTGCGAGACAGCCTCAAGGGCACTTTCGAAGGTCTGGCCAACGCCTATAAAAACTAAGTAGTCATTCGACTGATTTCTGCCGGCGGCTAAAGTTTGCCGGCCTCGCTCCGATTCTCCCCGGAGTGCCCCCAAAGCCAACCGGCCTGGGCTGCGCCGACATTGCGGGCTCCGCCCGCCAAGGAGAATCAGCATGGGTATCCAAGTTAACTCTCGCACCGCCGTGCCTCCGCAGGCTGACGTCGTTGCGCTCGCGGCACCCGCAGCGCCCGCAGCTCCCGCGGCGCCCGCAGCACCCGCGGCACGTGCGGTGCAGGCAGCATCTACCAAGGCCGCAGCGCCGGCGCCGAAGCTCGAGCGGGTGCAACTACACCATCCGCAGCATGTCGATCTGGGCTTTCGTGCCGAAGACGTGCGTAAGAACTTGCAGGAAGCCGTCACTCGTCTCAACGAGCAAATGAAAAGCAAAGGCCGCGACCTGAGCTTCAACCTGGACGAGCGGATCGACCGCACCATCATCACCGTCAAGAACCTGCAGACCGGTGAAGTGGTGCGGCAGATTCCGACCGAAGAGGTCGTGCGCTTAGCTCATAGCCTTGAAGACATGAAGGGCGTGCTTTTCAACGAGACGCTTTGAGTCTTCCAAACGGCATGACCTTGCCACAGGCGGAAAAAAATTGCCGTTTTTTTGCTGCAAACACTAAAGGTCCAGGCCCCAGATCCGATTCATCAGGTAACAGCGAACGAAAGGTGCGCTGTCATTGTTAAGGCAGGTCGATCGTCCCGACACACCTGCCATCCATTTGTGATCTGCCTTCAAGGAGTAACACCATGTCAGTGATCAACACCAACGTTAAAGCCATGTTCGCCCAGTCTGCGCTGCAAACCAACTCGCGCGCAATGGAAGTCGCCATGAACCAGCTGTCTACGGGCAAGCGCACCTATTCCGCTGCCGTCGACGCCGGCGGCCTTTCCCTGGCCGAGAAGCTGACCAGCCAGATCCGAGGCAGCCAGATAGCCGCACGGAATATGAACGATGCAATTTCTTTCCTGCAGACCGCCGAGGGTGCTCTCAACGAGATCGGCAACATGGCCCAGCGCATGTTCGAATTGGCTGTTCAACTCGGAGACGGTTCGCTAGCCGCAGGACAGAAAACGGACATCAAGGCCGAAATGACCGAACTGAGCACAGCGATCGGTGACATCGCGACGAACACCAAGTGGAACGGTACCGCGACGAAAGACTTCTCGGTGGCAACCACCGTCTCTGGCGACGGCACGTCTGCCACGCTGGCCAAGACAACGGCACTGGGAACTACGCCGACCTCAGCCTCGGCCGCGTCCGCAATCGACACTTACATTGCCACCGTGACGTCGCAACGCGCAGAGGCTGGCGCGGCGATCAACCGCCTGGGCTATATGGTGGACAACATGAATAACCTCGCGGCAAACCTCTCTGCATCCCGCAGCCGCATCGCGGACACGGACTACGCAAAGGCCAGCGCGGAACTGGCTCGCACGCAAATCATCAACCAAGCTGCCACGGCGATGTTGGCCCAGGCCAACCAGCAACCGCAGACGGTCCTGTCGCTACTCCAATAAACGTTTGCGCGTACAAAAAACCCAGCCCTAACGGGCTGGGTTTTTTTAATCCCGAATGATTCCACAGACATATTTCATCGAATTGAATCCGACTGCCTCTAAGGCCTCGTTGATTTTATTTTTGAATGGGACATTATGTTCAAATTTTCTCGCATAGACTTGGGTTAATGCAGCCATTTCAGGGGGGCTTGGGAGCTTCGTTGGGTTCGAACATTGCAATGCCAGCAACAACCGAAGGCTCCCATAGCGAGAAACTAGACGCAGGTATGACCGAAAAATACTCGGCTCGTTAAGCGGGAATATTTCATTGAACATCTGATTAATCAAATAGTTCGGGATAAAGTTTTGCTTTTTTAAGAGCGCTTTATTAATGTTTTCAGCTCCCACAATGTATTTTTCTAACGCAATTTTTTTAATCTCGTCGTAAGGCTTCGCTCCAACCTCAAACACCGAGGCCATAAGCTCGTCAAGAATATTTTTCTGACTACGGGTATTTTCCCTCAGCAGCTGAGGCAACAAGATACCGGCAAAGACCGAAATTTGCGCACTAGGATAGGACTTTATTCCAGAAAGAATGTGCGTCAGGGTTTGCTCTTCGAGAATCTTTTCGTATTTTTCGATCAAAATCCCGATACTTAAGAAATTCTCTTGTTTTTGCAAGACGTCCGCCTCTTCGCAAAAAAAACCCAAGATAGCCATTTTTTCCCAGGTCTGGAAGTCTTCACGTCGCATCAGAGCTAATGCGAAAAAACGCGCGTTTTGAGCGACCTCAGCAGCTGCGCCGTCGGCGCCCCCTACTGACCTGATCTGTTCCTCGCGGGTCTGGACGACAGCCTTGATAAATTCCGTAGCCTGATCTTGAAGCAAAACCGCTTGAGCGGCAGCCGGACAGGACAGCGTTAAACCTTGCTGAAAAAGGCTGCCGTGCCGGACAGTGACTCGGGGATAGCCACTGCAGGTATCCGATAGCGCCGCTTCTCCTAGAACCTTCTGAATCTTGCACAGTCCGTGGTCGAGAAACGAGCAGGAACAGTCCCCCTCGTTCATTTTGACTGTCGCATAACGCCAGGAGCTCGGCTTTTTCACCCGTTTTAGTTTTTCGTCAAAAAGAACGCTTAGTTCAGGGCTACTGCTCTTTTTGTAATTCTTAAAAGTTATTTTGTCGATTGGTATTTCCCAGCCCGTACAGCAAGTATCCGGGCACTCTCCGGCCAAGCATTTGAAGTTCTGAGTGGCCTTCGGGACGAGGGCGGGAATCGATTTGATGGGCTTCACGGTCGGGCACTCCTTGCGAGCAGGTCAAGCACGGCGCATGCCAGAGAACAGACCTCCAAGAGGCCCGTTACTGCCCCGCCGCCAACTGCCCCACCCAGGCCGGGATATTTGTGTGGCCGTGCACTTCGG
>JBJTAW010000060.1:0-4319 GCA_046091025.1 Chakrabartia sp.
ATGAACTTTATCGCCTGTGCCTTGGTCCATCCCTTGCTGTGCATCCCGGTATCGACGACCAATCGGCAGGCGCGCCACATCTCGTACGACAGGCGGCCCATCATTTTTTCCGGCGTGTCATACAGGCCCATTTCTTCGCCCAGATATTCGGAATACAGCCCCCATCCTTCGCCATAAGCGGTGAACCAAGCGGCGTATTTGCGAAAATCTGGCAGGTCAATTTCCTGCTGCAAAGCGCCTTGAAAATGATGGCCGGGCACGGCCTCATGCGCGGTGAGCGCGGGCAGTTCATAGATCGGGCGTTGGTTCAGCTTTGATGTGTTCACATAATAGAACCCAGCAATGCCACCCGCCAAAGAGCCAGATGCATAATAGGCCGTGGTCGTTGTCTCCGCCGTTTCTTTGGGGATTTCGCGCAAGCCATAGGGCAGGCGGGGCATCTTCCCGAAATATTGGGGCAGCTTTCCGTCGATAAGCTTGGCCTGTCGCGCGGCGGCCTGCATCAATTGCTCCGGCGTTGTTGCATAATATGCCGGGTCAGATCGCAGCTTGGCAATCATCGTCTGGCGGTCGGGATAGCCTGCCGATTTGGCCACCTCGTCCATCCGCTTCAAAATGCGCGTCACTTCGGATTGGCCGATTTGGTGGATCTGATCCGGCGTCAAATTGGTCGTGGTGTGCGTTCTGGCGCGAAAGGCATAATAGGCTGGGCCGCCGGGCAGGAAGGACGCCCCCACGCGCTTGGCGCATTTGGGTTGATAGTCCTTCACGTAAAAGGCCGAAAACTGGTGATAGCCAGGTGTCAGGACATCTCGGATGAGTTGGATGGCCTGCGCCTTCATCTCGGCCCATTCGGCGTCAGACAGATCGGTCGGTTTTGCACGCTTAAAGGGCCCGTAAAATCGTGTCTCTTCAGCGGGTCCTGCCACTGCGCCGTCAATTGTCCGCTCACACGCGCCTATGGCGTCGCATGGCTGAACAAAGCCCTGCGCAATGGCCTGTTTCGTAATGGCGATGATATCGGCATTCATCTTTGGGAATTGGGCAAGGCGGGCCAGATAGCTGCGATAATCACCTGCGCTGAACAGGGGGACGTAATCGCCAAGACCTGCAAAGCTTTGATACGGATTGTCATAGGTCGTGAACAACATGGTCCGCTGGCCAAAGCGGTTGCCCTCAATTTGTTCGGACAGTATGCGCGCCAGCACGCCCTTATTCGCCCGTTCCGTATCGGATAGGTGGGCTTCTGGAATCGCCGTCAAACAGTCGAGCAGCGCTTGCGCGTCCTTGGCTGATCGATCCTGCGCCGCAAGGCTGATGTCCGAGACTTTGTCATCGTAATCCCGCACACCCAGCGACGTTGCCGCGACCGGATTTTCTTTGAGCCACCATTGCCAGTGATCGCTGATCACAGCCTTTAACTCATCCGAAGGAGCCGCAAGGGCAGGCGTCGAAATCGCAACCAAAAGGGCAGTGGCAAAAAACCGCATGGTGTTTATCTCCTTTGGCACCAGTGTCGTTCATGCTGCACTGGCTTGCAATGCCGGGAATGCAGCCGCTAGGACGAGGTCGAGTTTTTTGATTTGATTTCAGGGGGTTTGTGGAGATGCGGCGTCTTGTTCCTGCAGTTGTGAGCCTAATAATGTCGACACCTATTTCAGCTGCGATACCCGATCCTGCCGCTTCAACTTCTCATTTGGCCTATCCGCCAACGCGCGCGACCGATCTTGTCGAAGACCAATTTGGGGTGAAGGTGGCAGACCCCTATCGCTGGCGGGAAAATGATGTTCGCGTTGATGCGGACGTGCGCCGCTGGGTGGATGCCCAGAACCAGATTACGCAGGACTATCTGAAAACCTTGCCCGGGCGGGATGTCTTTGCCGAGCGGCTGAAAACCTTGTTTGATTTTGACCGGATCGGCACGCCGCGCAAGGCGGGCAATCGCTATTTCTTTTCGCGCAATGATGGGCGCCAGAACCAGTCAGTCCTGATGGTGCAGGATGGCTTGACGGGCACGCCGCGTGTTCTGATCGATCCCAATGGTTGGGCCAAGGATGGCGCAACGGCGCTCGCCGAATGGCATCCATCCGGCGATGGCCGCTACCTTGTCTATACGGTTCAAGACGGCGGCACCGATTGGCGGATCGTGCGCGTGATGGATGTAGAAACCGGGGCGCAGGTGGGGGATGAGCTGCGTTGGGTAAAATTCTCCAACATCAGCTGGACGAAGGACAATAAGGGATTTTTCTACTCCCGCTTTGCAGAGCCAGATCCGAATGCGGAGTTTCAGTCGCTGAACACCAATCAAACGGTGTTTTACCACCAGTTGGGCACGTCTCAGGCGCAGGATCGGCAGATTTATGCCACGTCAGATCGGCCCCTGCTTGGCCATTCGGCGCAAGTAACGGATGATGGCCAATATGTGCTGATCACCAGTTCCGGGGGAACGGATGATCGCTATGAGCTGACAGTCGGGTCGCTTGAGCGGGCTGGGGGTGTGAGCAAATCCATCCGCTTTCGTCCGCTGGTGCCGGGGCTGAGCCATAATTGGGAATTGGCGGGGTCGGTAGGATCCACTTTCTATTTCCTGACCAACAAAGATGCACCGCGGGGTCGACTGGTCTCCATGGATGTGACGAAGCCCGGTGCGCTCTCCGAAATTGTGCCCCAGTCAAAGGCCACTCTGGTGGGTACGTCGCTCGTCGGAGACCGAATCATCCTCGCTTATTTGGGGGATGCGCGCTCAGAGGTTGAGGTGCGCGATCTTCTCGGGCAGCCCGTCTCGATGGTGACACTCCCCTCGATCGGGACGGCTGCAGGTTTCGGCGGTAAGGGTGGAGACACGGAAACCTTCTTCACCTTCTCAAGCTTTGCCTCCCCGCCGACCGTTTACCGGTTTGACACAGCGACCGGCGAGATGGAGGCGTTTTTCAAGCCCAAGCTGGCTTTTGATCCAGCGGATTATGAAACCAGCCAAGAATTTTATGCCTCAAAGGATGGGACGCGCATCCCGCTCTATGTGATCAAGCGCAAACGCACGCCCGCTGCCGCGCCCACGATACTATACGGCTATGGCGGGTTTAACATTTCAATGACGCCGTCATTCAGCCCAACCCGCATTGCTTGGCTGGAACAGGGCGGGGTTTATGCCATCGCCAATCTGCGCGGCGGCGGCGAATATGGGAAAGAATGGCATGATGCCGGGCGTCTCGCGCGCAAGCAGAATGTGTTTGATGATTTCATTGCCGCCGGTGAATATTTGATTGCTGCGGGCATTAGCGGCGCTGGCAAACTTGCGATTGAGGGGCGCTCCAATGGCGGGCTGCTTGTCGGGGCGGTTGTGAACCAGCGTCCCGATCTCTTCGCGGCGGCCCTGCCTGCGGTTGGCGTTATGGATATGCTGCGGTTTAATCGGTTCACGGCTGGCCGTTATTGGGTTGATGATTATGGCGATCCCGGAAAGGCTGAGGATTTTGGCGTTCTGAAGGCCTATTCGCCCTATCATAACATCGCGGCAGGCAAGCAATATCCTGCGATCCTTGTGACAACGGCTGATACGGATGATCGGGTCGTGCCCGGCCACAGCTTTAAATACACCGCCGCTTTGCAGGCGGCAGATTTGGGCACAAAGCCGCGGCTCATCCGCATTGAAACGCGCGCCGGCCATGGATCGGGCAAACCGACGGACAAGATTGTCTCGGAAACCGCAGATCTTTGGGCCTTTGTGGCAAAGTGGACGGGTCTCTCTGTGCAGCCCATTGATGCCAAGGCCCAAGATTAAGGGCAAATAGGGTTTTTTCCGAAGCGGAACGTTGAGCTGGGCCGCATCTGGGTGCAGCCTAGCTGGACAGGCGCGGCCAGTCTGCCTATCGGCTGGCCATGACTGTTCAGCCTTCTGATTCCATCCTTATCGTCGATTTCGGCAGCCAAGTGACGCAGCTTATTGCGCGTCGTGTGCGGGAAGCCGGTGTGTATAGCGAAATCGCTCCCTTCAACTCGGCTGAAGCCGCCTTTAACCGCATGAAGCCAAAGGGCATTATTTTATCGGGAGGCCCCGCCTCCGTGCCCGAAGCAGGCTCCCCGCGCGCGCCGCAATGTCTATTTGACTCGGGCCTTCCAATCTTGGGCATCTGCTATGGCCAGCAGACCATGTCGCAGCAACTGGGCGGCACAGTGGAACCGGGGGACAGCGGTGAATTTGGCCGTGCCTTTATCGACATCGCAGACGAATGCTTGCTGTTTGACGGGCTGTGGAATAAGGGCTCTCGCCATCAAGTGTGGATGGGCCGGGGCGGCGAGGTGTCAGGGTTTGCGCCCGG
>JBJTAW010000061.1:0-2713 GCA_046091025.1 Chakrabartia sp.
TTTTCTATTCCGGTGACAGTGCCCTTGACGACGCGGCCGTCGAGGCATTCTGCATTACCGAGAGATTCTTGGAGAAGAGCCGCGAAATCGTCGCGGGTCGGGTTGGCGGTTGATGCCATGTTAGAGGTTTCCAATCATATAGTTTTCCGGCCATCTGGTTGTTTCCAGAGGTCTTTTGGCCAGACTGCCCCAGCCACCCCATGTGACTGCAGCATCCATTAAACGGCTGCGCGCGTGGGGGAGCGAAAATGGGGGAGCGCGCGTTCGCTGCTCAGCGCCGAATCCGGGCCTCCACGAGCGTAATCGCCCGCTGGATGGCGGCGGCTATAGTCATATCCGACGTATCTAGCAAGTCGGCGTCCTGTGCCTGACGCAGGGGGGCGGCACTCCGTTCAGAGTCGCGGGCATCGCGCGCCAGAATGTCGGCTAGAATATCCGTGTAATCGGCATGACTATCTTCCAAATGCCGCCGCTTTGCCCGCACGTCGGACGATGCCGTGATGAACAGCTTTGCATCCGCATCTGGGGCAATCACCGTGCCAATATCCCGCCCATCCAAAACTGCGCCCCCTTTTTGATGGGCAAAGTCTTGCTGATAGGCAAAAAGCGCTGCGCGCACCGCCGGATGCTGCGACACGCGCGATGCCAGTGCACCGGCGGCTTCACTGCGCAATTCTGGGTCGGTTAGAAGCGCGTCCTCAATATCGCAGCAGGCCGCTGCATCGGCCTCTTGATCCGGATCTCCGCCAGAGCGCGCTGTTGCGACGCCGACTGCGCGATAGAGCAAGCCTGTATCCAGGTGCGGCAGGCCATAATGCGCGGCCAAGGCTCGGGCGATGCTGCCCTTGCCAGAGGCGGCGGGGCCATCCACGGCAATGATCATCGCGCGCCCAGCTCCTCGAGCATCGGAACAAAAGTAGGAAAGCTGGTGGCAACCGGGCTCATATCGTCGATCGTAACGGGCTGTTTTGAGACCAGCCCGGCAATGGCAAAGCTCATGGCGATCCGGTGATCAAGCTCGGCCGCAATCGTCACACCGCCGGCCAATGGCGCGCCGCCCGACCCGTGGACGATCAGCCCATCTTCGAGCTCTTCGACAGTAACCCCGAGTGCGGCCAACCCCTTAGCCATCACACTGATGCGATCTGATTCCTTGACCCGCAATTCTTCAAGGCCGCGAAAGACGCTTTTGCCCTCCGCGAGGGCTGCGGCGACGAACAGGATCGGGAATTCATCGACCATAGAGGGGACGATGTCCGCCTCGGTCTCAATGGCTTTCAACGGGCCGTGACGGACGATCAGGTCTGCCACAGGCTCCCCGCCGACGATCCGCTCATCCGCTAGGGTGATGTCCGCGCCTATGGATTTGAGAACATGGATCAGCCCGGCCCGGGTTGGGTTCATCCCAATATTGTCGATGCGCACCTCAGACCCCGGGACAAGACAGGCGGCAACCATTGGGAAGGCGGCGGATGAGGGGTCGCCGGGCACGACCACATGCTGCGCCGTTAGTTCTGCCTCCCCATGGATGGAGATGACCCGAGCGCCCTCGGCATCTATCGATACGTCCACCTTCGCGCCAAAGCCCGCCAGCATCCGCTCACTATGGTCGCGCGTCGGGATGGGTTCGATCACCGTCGTGATGCCGGGTGTGTTCAGCCCAGCCAGCAAGACTGCCGATTTCACCTGCGCTGATGCCATGGGCAGGCGATAGGTTATGGGAACAGCCGGGCAGGCGCCACGCACCATGATAGGCAGATATTGGTTGCCTTGCGCGCCGGGGGAACAGGTAAAGTCTGCGCCCATTAGGCCCAGCGGATCCGTTACGCGACCCATTGGCCGCTTTGACAAAGAGGCGTCCCCGGTGAAGGTTGCCGTGATGGCATGGCTGGCGACAAGGCCCATGAGCAATCGAGTGGAGGTTCCGCTATTGCCCATGTCGAGCGCCGTTTCGGGCTGCAACAGCCCACCGATGCCAACACCATGGACGTGCCAAATACCATCATCCCCGCGTGTAATCTGCGCCCCCATGGCCCGCATCGCGGCCGCCGTTGCCAGCACGTCCTCCCCTTCCAAAAGCCCTTCGATCACGCTTTCGCCAATGGCGAGCGCGGATAACATCAGCGCGCGGTGTGAGATGGATTTATCTCCGGGAACACGAATGCGGCCAGACAGGGCATTGCACTCGGCAAAGGAGAGCGGGGCAGGGGAAATGGGATGGGCCATAGCGTTCGTGTCTTTGACAGCGGCGCTGCGCTATGGCAAGGCGCGCGCCGATTGCTGGGGACATGTGTTCCACAGCGAAGCGATTCTTCTAATTTGAAAGGCTTATAGTCTGATGGTGAAGCCTGAATGGGGTACCAAGCGTACATGTCCGAAATGTGCGACCCGTTTTTATGATCTGACCAAGGATGATCCAGTGACCTGCATTTCGTGCAGCTATGCCTGGATCCCGGAACCAGTTCTGAAATCGAAACAACCGCTTCCCTTTGAAGAAGCTGCGCCTGCGGCCGGTGCCGTGGTGGAAGCCGACGCAGATTTGGGTGCGGATCTGGATCTCGACGTTGATGACGCAGCAGAACCGTCCCCCGATGACGATGTCGATTTGGGTGGCGATGATGATCTGGGCGTCAATACGAGCGACGCAAACGACGAAAATTGATTGCATAACCGCAACCTTAGGGTTGCAACCAGGGCGCGCCTGACATAAAGG
>JBJTAW010000062.1:0-4009 GCA_046091025.1 Chakrabartia sp.
GGCAAGGCGCAGCCGGGTCGGCTCTGGCTTGAGCAGCGGGGGCATGAACAGATCGAGCGTGCCGATGGTCACGCCCATTTGCTGCAGCGCATGGCGGTCCTTGCGCTCCAGTTCCGCTAAAACCTCATCGACGCCAGAGCGATCCAGTACGCCGCCCTGTTCGGTCAGCTGCACCAAAATGCCGCGCAGGGCCGGTGCAATATCCGGCGCGCGCGCAGAATTGGTGAGACGGACAAGCGGCGACAGGCGCGTACGGACCAATTGGCTCAGCCAGTCCTAGAGGCGCGTGTCAATTGAACTGCGCAGTTTTGGCTCCATCCGGTCAAGTGAGGGGTTTAGCTGCAGCCGTGGTTCCAGGAGCGATCGACCGGGCTTGAGCAGGCCCAGCTGCGTCTTACCCCAAGCAAGGCGCGCGGGTGCACCCGCGTCAGTCAGTAATGCAAAGGCGCTGTCGGGGGCCTCTATTAATCGTTGGGCGCGGCGGGCCAATTCCTTTGGGAGGCGCAATTCAGCGGCGGCCAGCAGGCGCTTATGGTCTTGCCCTCGGGCGGCGGCGTCGGGCGTAAAGGTAAAGCCGCTCAGCGTGCCGATGGTCTCTCCATCAACCGTCACGCCGCCTGCGTCATCCACTTCCACATCCAGCAAGGCCGGATCATTGCCGATGGTTTTCATCAGCACAGAAGTGCGCCGGTCGACAAAACGCTCGGTCAGCTTTTGGTGCAGCGCGTCGGAGAGCTTGAGTTCGAGCGTGCGGGTTTTCTCGGCCCAATGCACATGGTCTTCCAACCAATCTTTGCGGTGGGCAACATAGGCCCAGGTGCGCACCGCCGCGATGCGCGCCGCCAATGTGTCGACATCGCCCTGTATGCTGTCGAGCCGGGTCAGTTCCCGGCCAAACCAATCTGCGGATATGGTGCCATTGCCTTCGCTCAAAAAACTGAACATTTGGCCGACGAGCCGGGCATGATGCTCTGGCCCCAATTTGCGGAAATCGGGCAAGCCGCAGGCCGACCAGAGCCGGGCAATCATGGCCGGGCGACTGGCGCGATCCCGCACTTTGGCGTCGCCAGACAAAACGCGCATCACGGCTTGGTCAACGGCTTCTGGTGCGGCCCGCAACAAGGGCTGATCTGGCTTCACCTCCAGCGATGCGATCAAACCGTCAATGGAGGAAAAGTCTAAATCTGGATTGCGCCACAGCAGATGATCCAGCGGTTGAAAGCGGTGCGCCTCAATCCGTTCAATATCCAGTTCGGAAAACTCGGCCGCATCCGGCCCTCCGGCAAGTACGCCAAATGTCCCATCGCGCTGGTGCCGCCCCGCGCGCCCGGCACTTTGCGCCATTTCAGGCAAGGACAGACGCCGTTGTTTCTTGCCATCAAATTTGGTCAGGCTGGCAAAGGCGACATGGCCCACATCCATGTTGAGGCCCCTGCCAATGGCGTCGGTTGCGACCAGATAATCGACTTCACCCGCCTGATACATGGCGACCTGCGCATTGCGGGTGGCGGGCGACAGGGCGCCCATCACGACGGCCGCGCCGCCCCGTGTCCGACGCAGCATTTCCGCAACCGCGTAAACATGCTCGGCGGAAAAGGCGACAATGGCGGTACGCGGCGGCAGGCGTGATAACTTCTTCGGGCCCGCATAGCTCAACTGCGAAAAACGGGGCCGGGAAATAATCTCAGCGTCCGGAAGCAATCCCCGCACCATAGGTGTCAGGCTTTCTGATCCCAGAATCATGGTTTCATCTCGGCCGCGTGCGCGCAGCAGGCGATCGGTAAAGACATGCCCCCGCTCTGCATCCACGCCCAGTTGCGCTTCATCCAGCGCAACAAAGGACACATCCTTGTCAACCGGCATGGATTCTGCCGTGCACAACAGCCAGCGGGCATCGGGCGGCAGGATTTTTTCCTCGCCCGTGATCAGGCCGACATGACGCGCGCCTTTGATCCGCACCACACGATCATAAACTTCGCGCGCCAAAAGCCGCAGGGGAAAGCCCATGATGCCGCTGGAATGCGCACACAGCCGCTCTACGGCCAGATGCGTCTTGCCCGTATTTGTCGGCCCAAGCACGGCCGTTACCGCCGGTCTGTCAATATGGATCATATGGATTTAACTTGACCTTTGGGGCCTGCAACGCAAGGGGCTCATCACTGTGCTCCTATGGTAATTAGACCTAGCGGACAGCCCCTTGTCGCAAAAGCTTGGGTACTAAAAAGAACGCAGCCAAAATGGGGTGGCGGCGTTGCCAAGGCGTGATGATGATGGCGGTGCCCGCATGGCGATTAATTTTCCAAGCGAGATAATCAATGCCGCCAGCAAAGGTCAGGCTGGCTTTGGCAAGCCTCAAAATACTGGCGCGCTTTCCGCGACGTTGCAATCCGCGCCAGATGCGCTCGGCAGTGGGCCGGGTCATGGTCGTGATTTTGGGGATGGCTGCCCCATATTGGCGATAGCGGGCTTCATCTGCATCCACGATCGAGCCGGACCGGTCGGTGCGCTCTGCCCGCAATTCACATGTGTAAGTGCGGGCAAAGCCCGTGCGCCAAATCTCGATCGGATCGTCTGATGGCGTCAGCGGGCGGGCCAGCGCAAAGAGCGTAGGGGCGGCCTGAGCCACAGCGGCGATGGCCCGGCTGTGCGCGGCATCATCTGCGGCCCAGACCAATCGAGACGGCTGAGCAAAGCGCGCCCAGACAGAGACGGTCGATGCACTTGGCTGGGTCAGCGCTGCAAAATCCGCCTCGCTCAGCACGGCATATTTCGCGGCGAGCCCTTCATGGGCAAAGGGAAAGACATTGGGCGGAATCAGGCGATTGGCCGTCGCCATCCAGCGCGTGTCATAGGCGGCGCGATAGTCAGAGACGATCAGGTAGAAATCGAGCATCAGCCCATCCAGCCGGGCTTCGCGCAGGCACGACCCGTAGAAAAGGATAGCGCGGGCAGCGTCGCCATATTGGGCCGCAATGGCCTTGGCCAGCGCCTGCACTTCTGGCAGCACAGGCTGGGTCAGTTCATCTTCAACCAGCGACGTGAAAACGGTCACACGGCCAGCTTTAGGAAATGAATGGGCGGCGTGGACCGCAGCACAATGGGCCGACCACGCGTTGCGTGATACGTCTCCCCATCCAGGATTACGCTTGTGCCATCGCTTTCAATCCGGATGACATCGCCATGACGCATATGCACGCCTTCCACATGTTCGCGGCCAAGCTTTCCAGCGATGGCGGCGGCAAAGGCCCTTAGGAGCACTTTGCCGGATTTTTCTATGGCCAACAGCTTCAAGCCCATGGGTGCGTCCCGTTCCGCTCGGCTCATCAGCAGCAGCTTTTCAAGTGTTGTGACAATGAGGAACGAAAAAAGGCGTGTGCCTTCACCTTCCCGGATGAGGGAGACTGTGACTGGATTGGGTTGCGGCGGCAGGAACCGCGCATGCAGCCCCGTGATCATCGCAAAAATCGCCGCAAAGCCCGCAATAATGTGACACAGCCCATTGGGCAGGCCCAGCGGATAGAGCTTTTCGCGGCAGAACAAAATGGTGTCGGCCAGCCCCGCGCCGCCTAAAAACATGCCCATCACCGGACGATTGCCCTGCTCGCCTTCACTCAGCGAAATCAGTTCGCGCTCCACAACATGGCGATCAAGGTCATCGCGGGCGATCTATACAATCTGGGCGAGCATCTGAACCGGGTCGCTATCCGCCCCCAGATCCAGCGCGATCAGATTTGTCTTGCCATTGGGCAGCACCGCCAAAGGCGGCAAGCCCCCCTTAAAATGGCCCCCATGATGTAATTCTGTGAGCGCCGCCTGAACCGTGCCATCCCCCCCGTTTAGGATCAGGACCTTGGGCGAAACGCGGGCAATGGAGGCAAGTGCGTCGCCAATCTGGCCCGCATCTTCGACTTCATAATGAAACACTTCCGGATGCTGCGCGCAAAAGGAACGGATGCGCGGCAAAAGCGCACGGTTGCCCGTGGAATTTGGATTGGACAGGAGAGCGACC
>JBJTAW010000063.1:0-2609 GCA_046091025.1 Chakrabartia sp.
GCGGCCCGTGCGCACGCCGGCGCGCGCCCTGCTGATCCGGCCCAATGCGCGTCTGGCCAGCCAAGTGGCGGCGGAATGGGCCAATCAGGGCGAGGAGATTCTGCCCCAGACCATGCCGCTGACGGGCCTTGCCAACGCAGCGATTGACCGGGTCGCGCCAGAGCATGGGGCCTTTGCAGCCGGGATGGCGGCTTATGGGGAAACGGAATTGCTCTGCTATCGCGCGGACAGCCCGCCAGAATTGGTCGCGCGGCAGGCGGAGCGTTGGGACCCGCTGCTCGATTGGGCGCGCAGCCGCTATGACGTTGAGTTCACGCTGGTCGAATGTGTCATGCATCGGCCCCAGCCGATGGCGACTGTCTTGCGGCTTGGGGCGGCCGTGGCGGAGGCGTCTGCCGATCAACTCGCCGCCCTGTCCCCCCTTGTCACGATCAGCGGATCTCTGGTGATTAGCTTGGCCCTGTTTGAAGAGGCGGTCTTGCCGGGCGATGCCTTTGACTTGGCCCATTTAGATGAGCTTTGGCAGGCCGAGCTTTGGGGCGAGGATGATTGGGCGCTGGACGCCCGGGATGCCCGGCGGCGCGACTTTCTGGCCGCCTGCCATTTTCTGGAATTGCTGCGCGCTTAATCCTTGGCGGATTTGGCCAAGCTGCGGACAAAGCCGATCAGCCCAGTCTGGCGGCTGCGCTTGAGCCGTTCGGCATCGAGGATCGCCTTCACATGGACGAAGCATTGGTCCACATCATCATTGACGAGAACATAATCATAGCCATCCCAATGGCTGATTTCGCTGTTGGCGCGGGCCATACGGCCTGAAATTACCGTTTCACTATCTGTGCCACGGGCGCGCAAGCGGCGCTCCAGCTCATCAAGCGAGGGCGGGAAGATGAAGACGCGAACAACATCGCCGCCCGCCTGCTGGTAGAGCTGTTGTGCGCCCTGCCAATCAATATCGAACAGGACATCGCGTCCTTCGGACAATGCTTTTTCCACCGGTGCACGCGGCGTGCCATAGCGGTTGTCAAAGACATGCGCCCATTCCAGAAATTCATTGTCGGCCACCATCTGGCGAAAGCCATCGAGGCTGACGAAATGATAATCCTTGCCATCCACCTCCCCGGGGCGGGGTGGGCGCGTGGTTGCCGAGACCGACATTTCCAGCCCCGGATCAGACGCCAGAAGCTTGCGCGAGATGGTCGACTTTCCCGCACCCGAGGGCGAGGAAACAATGAACAATATGCCGCGGCGCTTAAACTTATGCGGGTCTTTGGTGTCGGTTTGGGCCATGGCCGCTCTTGCAACGGTCCGGCGCGAAGGTCAATCGTTGGACAGCATCGCCTCTGGCCGAACCAGTCGATCAAATGTGGCGGCATCAACCAGACCAAGCGCCAAGGCCGCTGCGCGCAGGCTGCTGCCCGTCTCATGCGCATGCTTGGCGATTTGGGCTGCCTTGTCATAGCCAATTTCGGGCGCAAGCGCGGTGACCAGCATGAGGGAGCGATCCACAAGGTCCGCAATGCGCGCGCGATCCGGCTCCAGCCCAGCAATGCAATAGGTGGCAAAGCTGGTCATGCCCGTTGTCAGCAAATCAATGGACCGCACGATGTTCGCGCCAATCATGGGCTTGAACACATTGAGCTCCAAATGGCCCTGAAGCCCGCCAATGGTCACGGCCTGATGATTGCCCATCACTTGCGCGGCCACCATGGTCAGCATTTCGCATTGGGTTGGGTTGACCTTGCCCGGCATGATGGAACTGCCCGGTTCATTTTCCGGCAGGCGCAGCTCCCCAAGCCCCGCGCGTGGGCCGGACCCTAAGAGGCGAATATCATTGGCAATCTTGGTCAGCGCGACCGACAAAGTGCTGAGCGTGGCGGAGAGATGTACCAGCGGCTCTTGCCCGGCCAGCGCCACAACGGCGTTTTGGGCGGGCGCAAAAGGCTGGCCTGTGATCTGCGCAATCTCAGCGCACATGGCCTGTGCAAAGCCCGGCGGGGCGTTGAGGCCGGTGCCCACTGCCGTGCCGCCAATGGCCAGCCGATCCGTTCCGGCACTTATGGCCGGTTCAATCCGCTTTGCGCAGCGATAGAGTTGATGGGCATAGCCCGAAAACTCCTGACCCAGTGTCAGCGGGGTTGCATCCTGCAAATGGGTGCGGCCGATTTTGATGATATCGGCCCAAGCCCGTGCCTTCGCCTCAAGTGCTGTCTGAAGCGTGTCCAGGGCAGGCAGCAGGCGATGCCGCACGGCGGTTGACGCAGCAATATGCAGCGCGGTTGGAAAGGCATCGTTGGAAGATTGGCCTTTATTGACATGATCATTGGGGTGGACGGGACCTGTTCCGCCACGCTTGCCCGTCAGCAATTCATTGGCGCGCCCGGCAATGACTTCATTGACGTTCATATTGGTCTGGGTGCCTGATCCCGTTTGCCAGATCACCAACGGAAATTGATCTGCCATGTCGCCGCGCAAAATTTCATGGGCGGCCTGTTCCATCGCGTCGGCAAGGTGGGCGGGCAAACCATGCGCCCGATTGACGCGTGCGGCGGCGAGTTTGACGATGGTCAGCGCGCGGACAATCTCCATCGGCATCCGCTCCTGCGTACCAA
>JBJTAW010000064.1:0-2925 GCA_046091025.1 Chakrabartia sp.
ACCCCATAACGGGCAAATAAGGCGTCGCACAGCGTGTCGGCTCCTGCGAGTGAACTCGTGTGCGACAAGGTGAGGGCGGCACCCTTGACTGACGCCCCTGTCTTGAGCGCCACCATCGGCACACCCGCGGCCCGCGCGGCAAGGCACGCTTCTGAAAAGCGGGCAACCGACCCGAGCCCTTCCAGATGCAGCCCAATCGCGCTGACGCGTGTGTCGTGCAGCAACGCCTCGATCAGATCTGCTGGTGTCACATCTGCGCAATTGCCAACCGAAATGACGTAGCCAATGGGCAGCCCGCGCGTCTGCATTGTAAAGTTGAGCGCCAAATTACCGCTCTGGCTGATGATCGCAACACCGCGTCCCGTATCGATCGGCCAGCAGCCATGTTGGTCGGGCCAGAGCGCCACCCGGTCAAACAGGTTGAGCATACCATAGCAGTTCGGCCCAATCAGCGGCATGCCGGATGCCTTGGCGAGCAGTTCCGCCTGACGCTCCTGACCCCCTTCACCGCTTTCCGCAAAGTCTGATGCGTAACAGATGGCGCCGCCGGCGCCCGCCAATTCCCCCACCAATGCGATCGTGGCTGGCGCAGGGGCGGCGAGAAAGACGGCGTCGGGTGATCCCGGTAGTGCCGCCAAATCAGGGAAGCAGGGGAGTCCCCCCATCGTCTCCCGCTTCGGATTGACGGGCCAGATCGGCCCCTGAAAGCCGAGCGTCCGACATTGCCGCACCGCTTCTTCCGCGGCCTTACCCCCCACGATTGCAAGGCTGCGCGGGCGCAAAAGGCGCGCCAGCCGGTCTTCCTTGGGCTGAACCGTGCTCATGCCTCAAGCGGACGGAGCAAGGCTCGGCTGATGATGTGGCGCTGGATTTCACTGGTGCCGTCCCAGATCCGCTCGACCCGGGCATCGCGCCAGAATCGCTCAAGCGGGAGTTCATCCATCAACCCCATGCCGCCGAAAATCTGCAGCGCATTGTCGGTCACGCGGGCCAGCATTTCGGAGGCAAAGAGCTTGGCTATCGCGGCATCGGTATCCGTCATAGAGCCCTGATCGTCCTTCCATGCGGCGCGCAAGGTCAGGAGTTCTGCTGCTTCCAACTCGGTCTTCATATCCGCTAACTTAAAGCCCGTGCCCTGAAACTTGCCTATGGCCTTACCAAATTGCTTGCGCGTTCCAGCCCCTTGCGTCGCCATTTCGAGCACGCGATGCCCTCGACCGACCGACGTCGTCGCCACCTGTAAGCGGGTGGAGCCGAGCCACTGGCCCATAAGCTCGAAACCTTTATCGAGCTCCCCCAATAAGCTGGCGGCGGGAACGCGGCAGTCTTCAAAAATCAACTCGCACTGGTGATACCCCCGGTGCGATACGCATTTGGGCCCTCGGCGCCGGGTCAGGCCGGGCGTGTCAAAATCAACGAGGAAGCAGCTAATGGTGTTCCTGCCGCCTTGCTCACCCGTTGCCGCGCATAGGATCACGAAATCAGCGACATCGGCATGGCTGATGAAGTGCTTGGTGCCGTTGATCACAAAGTCATCACCGTCGCGGCGCGCAAAGGTCCGCATGGACCTGACGTCTGACCCTGCATCGGGCTCCGTCATGGCAAGGCAATCATGGCGCTCACCCCGGATTGTCGGGAGCAGATATTCCTCAATCTGGCTGCCTTGGCACCCGCGCAGAATGTTGCTCGGTCGGGCAATGACCATCTGCAGACCATAAGAGGCGCGGCCCAGTTCGCGTTCCATCAATGTGGTGTCGAACGTGCCCAGCCCGCCGCCGCCAAGCTCTGCAGGCATGTTGACGGCGTAAAGCCCCAGCTCTTGGGCTTTGCGCTGAATGTCCGCCGCAAGCTCTGCAGGCACGTCGTCCGTCTCTTCGACCAGTTTTTCATGCGGATAGAGTTCGGTCTCGACAAAGCGCCGGACCGTTTCGACGAGCATCTGCTGCTCAGAAGAGAGTTCGAAATGCATCAGCTTGGATTCCGTTTAATGGCAATATTGCGCCCGGCCTGAGCAGGGCGAGGAAGGGTGGTATGGGCGGTGAGCACCGCCTGAACGCGGGCCTGAAGCTCTGGGGGCATCGGCGCGCTGCGCCCTGCCGCCATATCGACATGCACCAGCATCTGCTCCCCCGTCGCCAGCAGCTCTGCAGTCTCGGCATTGTGCATGGAGTGGAAGATATGGAGACGCTTGTCATCGGCATCCAAGAGCTGGAGCGAAAGATCAAGCTGATCTCCCAAATGCGCCTCGGCAAGGTTGAAAATCATGGTCTGCACCGTGAACAGCGAATATCCACCTGCGCGATAGGCTTCATCAATCCCGATCAGGCGAAAAAAGGCATCTGACTGATCGCCAAAGGCCAGCAAATAGCAGGACTCGCTCATATGCCCATTATAGTCGACCCATGCGTGCGGAACGGTCGGCCGGATGAGATGCAAAGGCGCCGCGATGGACTCGCCCGGGGTGAGCGGCCGGACCGCCATCCCTTCTAACGGCGTTCTTAGCCCATGGCTTTGTGCTTCCGGGTTACTTTCCGGCACTATGGTCCCTCCTCAACTTGGTTTGCCACGCGCAGATGCCAAGTGATGCGCCTGTTGCCAGGTCCTCTGGCGTGACAAGGCCGAGGGCCAAGCGGGCTCTGCCGTGCAAGCATATCAGCGTTTTATTCCCATATCCGGCAATATCGAGCAGGAGCTGATCCCAGTGACGATACTGCACGTCATGCCCTTCGCCCGGATAGCGACGAAAAGTGACCTTTGCTTTGACTTTACTGGCCCAAAAATCGCCTTGGCTTGGCGGGACAAGCGGATCCGCCAAGCCATAATAGAAGAAAGCAGGCGCTGGGAAATCAGACACGGGCGCCGGCGTCTCGCAGAAGCGGCGATATTCGCGCGCAACGCCCCGGACATCGCCGCGCTGCCCGGCGA
>JBJTAW010000065.1:0-4836 GCA_046091025.1 Chakrabartia sp.
CCCCCTTGGCCAACCGATAATCAAATTCAAGGCCCGGGTTGAGCCGCCGAAAGCGGTGCGTGCCATCCAGCAAGGTGCCGATCTGATCGTCCATATCGATCGCGACCTGGTTCCAGCGGAGGCCAATTTCCGCCGTCAGCCGTGAGGACAAGGCCACCTCATCCCATAGAAAAAGTCCTGTTGCGCGACTTTGAACATCCACGCCGACGGGAGCGATTGCCCCATCGGGCTGGCGCAAAATGGGGCCAAGGCCCGTCACCGCCCGATCCTCTTCCAATGCGCCCAATTCTGTCTCCGCCGAAAAGCGGCTGCTGGCGCGATCATGGCTCACACCCAAGGTGAGCGCATGGCCGATTTGAAATAGCTCTGCCTGCGTCACAAATTGAATAACCAGCCCACCGCCATCGCTGGTGGTGCGGCTGCGGTTGAAGATGCCATAGTCCTCCACGCCGGCTTGCACCGGGAGGATGGCTCCCGTCAGCCCAACCAATGGGGCTGTTTCGTCATCCAAAGACCCTAAACACAGGATTCGGCTGTCCGTCGCGCAAGGCGCAATATCGGCCAGATCGCCATTGGCCGTGCGCTGGCGCAGCGTCTGGGCATAAAGGCTGGCCTCAATCCGGCTTGCCGCGCCCACCGCAACCCAAGGGTGAAAAGACCCGCGCAAGAGCCGGTTCTGCGTTCTGTCTGGATGGGTGAAGACCGCCGCCCGGTCTGCGGCCAGCAGCTCAACGGGGGCAGCGCCATTGCCAGTCAGATCGGTATCGGCCGCCAAAAGCTTGATATGAACGCCCGCCCGCGCACCATCCCAACCCAAATCTGCAAAGCCATGATAGAGCCGTGAGGGCGAATAATCGCGCCAGCCCCCATCACGCTGCACCTGCCCGGCGACAAAGAGGCTCCGCCCATCCTTGGCCGCGCCATAGGCAACATCCGCCTTTGTCCGTTCATGATCGCCCCGCCCAATCCCTGCCGACAGGCCGGGTGCGCTCTTGCCATTATGCGTGGCGACCACCACGGCCCCGCCCAAGGCATTGAGGCCATAAATGGGGTTGCTGTCGCGCAGAGAAACGTTGTCAATCGCGCTATCGGGCAAGAGATCAAAATTGACCGTATCGCCAAAGGGAAGATTGAACCGCCCACCATCCAGATAAACGGCAAGCCCCTGCGCACTGCCTTGAAGCGCGGACGCGGAAAAGCCGCGATAGACGAGGCTGGGCTGATAGGCGTTTCCCTGCGCCTCAGACAAAGAGACCCCCGCCACCTGTGTGGACAAAGCCCGCAACACATCTGGTCCGGAAAGAACCTCAATATCCCGTGCCGTCAGTAGCCGGGCATCATCCATATCTGCCGATCCGCCGGGTGCGGTCACAATGATAACGTCCTGCCCATAGGCTGGCGCCAATGTGCCCATGAAAAAGGCTGTGAGTGCAGGAAAATAGTAACGACGTCTCACCATAAACATACTCTTAAAGAAAGGCAGGCGCGTGGCGCAAATGCTGATAGGCTTCGACCACTTTTTGCAGGCGCTTTTCATGGCGGCGATCCCCGCCATTACGATCCGGGTGATAGGTGCGGACAAGCTCTGAATAGCGGGCGCGCAGCGCCTTTCGATCCGCATCCATATCGAGGCCGAGCACATCCAGCGCCTGACGGTCTTCCCCTGAGAGGGGACGCCCATCGGCACGGGCGCGGGGCATGGCGGCCTCCGCCCGTTTGCGAAAACGACCGGAAATAGCCTCCAGCGGATCATGAAAATCGGCCCAGCGCGGAGGTGTATCAACGCCTGCCGTTGCGCGAAAGGCCCGGCTTTCCTGAGCCCATCCGGCGAGCGGCATTTGCGCTTCTTCAATTTCTTCGCGGCTCATCCCGGCAAAATAATTATAACTGGCATTAAATTCTCGCACATGGTCAAGGCAGAGCCATTGCCAATCGCCCGGCCCGTCTCCGCCCGGGCTGCGGCCCGAAGGATCGGGCGCACGAAACTCCCCCGCCTCAGGACAGCCGCGCCGATTGCATGACTGGCTATGGTCCCCGATCCGCCCATGGAATCGATCGCGCAGAGGCCGTTGGTGATCCGTCATGCGAGCGCCCAGCGATGCTCAATCTGATGGCCGAGCGCGGCACTGGCCCAGTCATCACGCAGGGCGCGGACACGGGCCATAATCTCTTGCGCATCTGTCTGGGACAGCGGCGGCACAGGGACATAAGATGCGCGGCAGCCTGCCTCTGCCAGATCGCGCATGCCCTCAATATCCGTCCCGCCAGACCAGAGCGCGGCCTCTGCGGCTTCAACGATGCGCTCTGCCTGAATAAGCTCCCATATCTCTGCGCCCGGCGCTGTCGCGCGCTTGGCACTGGCATGACCTGCCGCTTTTGCGATCTCCTGAATGTCCTCCGGATCATGTCCGGCGGCAATCATGCCCCAAACCCCACGGGTAAGGCCAAGCACCTCCTCAACAATTAGATGCACCGCATCATGTGGGACAGGGCCTTTGTTGGGGAATTGGGCAGCCGCCGTCGTGCCATCTGCCCGGCAGATGGTGATCTTGTCGTCCGACTGCCCCTTAATGATCGTCACAAGCATGGCTTCCACATGGCGATAGTCTTGCTAGAAGAAAAGTCATGACCCAAAATTCTATCGAATCCGAACTGCGCGATCGACTGATCGCCACCTTTGCCCCAACCCAACTGATCGTGACAAACGATAGCGCCAAACATCATGGCCATTTGGGAGATGATGGCACGGGTGAGAGCCATTTTTCCGTCGAAATTGAGGCGCAAACCTTTGCCGGTGTGAGCCGACTGGAACGGCAACGCATGGTCAACCGTGCGCTGGGCGGCCTGCCCGGTCAACGCATCCACGCCCTTGCCATCCGCGCCCGCGCGCCGGGGGAGTAAACGATCCGCCTATTGAGGAGAGCCAAAGATGACGCATCCGGTTGAAGGCACTTTGCTTCCCGTCACCCATGATTTGGGGGCTTTTCAGGTGCGCCGGGTGCTGCCCGCGCGCGGCCTAACGATGGTCGGGCCATTTTGCTTTGTGGATCAATTTGGCCCGGGCAATTTGGAGATTGGGCAGGGCATGGATGTGCGGCCGCACCCGCATATTGGCCTGTCGACCGTCACCTATTTGTTCGAAGGCGCGATTGAGCATCGCGATTCGCTGGGCAGCTTTGCCACCATCCACCCCGGTGCCGTTAATCTGATGACGGCGGGCAAGGGCATCGTCCATTCAGAACGATCCCCCCAATCAGAGCGCGACAAAGGCGCGCCCATATATGGTATGCAAACTTGGCTCGCCTTGCCGGATGGGATGGAAGAGATTGACCCAGCCTTTGAGCAGGTGATGCCGGACCGCCTGCCCATTGTGTCTGACACAGGGGTTGAGGCCCGCGTGATCATGGGCAATCTCTGGGGACAGACAGCCGCCACCACCTGCCATGCGCCCACCATCTATGCCGATATTGTGCTGGAGGCTGGCGGCAGCATTCCCATTGACGCCGAAGCCGATGAACGCGCGGTGATGCTGGTCGGTGGGTCTGCCGACATATCGGGCGAGGCGATGGAGCTTTATGCGCTGTATGTGCTGCACCCCGGCCATGCGGCAACATTGCTGTCCAAAAGCGGCGGACGGGTGATGCTGATGGGCGGGCAAGATTTCCCCACCGCGCGGCGCGTCTGGTGGAACTTCGTTTCCTCTCGCCAAGACCGGATTGATCAAGCCGTGATAGACTGGACAGAAGGGCGCTTCCCCATGGTTGAGAATGACCCAGAATTCATCCCCCTGCCGCAAACGCCGCTGACCAACAGCGACCCGATTTGAAGATGAGCCAGACGCAGCGCATGCGCCTGTCCACCGGGGTAGAGTTGGACGTTTGGACAGCAGGAGACCGGGCCAACCCGCCGATTATCTTTCTCCACGGATTTCCCGATTCGCACCGGACATGGCGGCACCAGATGGCCGGGCTATCGGACCGCTATTTCTGCATCGCGCCCGACCAAAGGGGCTATGCCCGGTCGGACAAGCCGCAGGGGATTGCCGCCTATAAAGTGCCCGTTCTTGTGGCAGACGTGCTGGCACTGGCCGACGGCTTTGGCGCTCGGCAGTTTACTCTGGTCGGTCATGATTGGGGCGGGGCCGTTGCTTGGGCGACGGCGCTGAAGGCGCAAGACCGTGTCACCCGGCTGATCCAATGCAATGCGGCCCACCCCTATGTGTTTCAAAAGACGCTGATTTTCGATGCGGATCAGCGCGCGGCCTCACAATATATCTCAGAATTTCGGGATCGTGACATTGAAGGTGAAGTTGAGGCCAAGGGCATGGACTGGTTTTTTGAAGACCATTTCGCCAAAATCAGCACGACAGAAATGACCACAGAAGACCGCGCGGCCTATTTGGATGAATGGTCGCAACCCGGCGCGTTGACGGGCATGCTCAATTGGTATCGCGCCTCCCCCATGGCGGTGCCGGCACCTGATGCTCCGGCGGAAATGACGCCCTTTCTGGACGCGCCTTTCCCAAAGCTGGCCATGCCCGTGCTCGTCATTTGGGGCCTGCGCGATGAGGCACTCCTCCCCTGTCAGCTTGACGGGTTAGAGGGCCATATCGACCGGCTAGATATTGTGCGGGTGACCGATGCAGGGCATTTCATCCCTTGGGAAAAGCCAGAGGTGGTCACCAACGCAATGCGGGATTGGCTGGCTCAGTAGCGGCTGTGCCACACGCCGTCATGCTGAACTTGTTTCAGCATCCACGGTCTTGGCAGATGCCTAATTTTGAGAGCGGGCAGGAGGGTGGGCCCTGAACCAAGTTCAGGGTGACGATTAAGCCGC
>JBJTAW010000066.1:0-2840 GCA_046091025.1 Chakrabartia sp.
ATCGCGGCATGATTGTCGATGTTCCGCTGATAGTGGGGGCAATGGCATCGCCCCCCTCACCCGCCGCGCTTCAGGATTGCCTTGCTGCAACCTATGAAGTCTCCCCAGTTGTCCGCGTCATGCCCGACTTTGAAGATGCCAATCTGACGATTGAGCGCTGTGCCAACACCGACAGGCTTGAACTGTTCGTCTTTGCCAGAACCGATCGCAGCCAGATAAGACTGGTGGCCGCTCTCGACAATCTGGGCAAAGGCGCTGGCGGTGCGGCCGTTCAGTCGCTCAATTTGATGGCTGGTTTTCCAGAAGACGCGGGCCTGCGCCTTTAACAAAGTTGGTGCACCCGACTGGATTCGAACCAGTGGCCCCCAGATTAGGAATCTGATGCTCTATCCTGCTGAGCTACGGGTGCATCCGGACGCTGACTAGGCGCGCCCGGCCATGGGGTCAATTCTGCTTGTCTGGCGGAATGACGGGCAATGGCAATGGCAAGACAGCAATGCCGTCTTCTATCAGAGATTGCGCCTCATCGGGCGTTGTCTGACCATGAATGAGTGTCTGATCAATCTCGCCAGAATCCATCGCACGGGCCTTGGTCGCAAAGTCTGAGCCGACCCATTCAGATTTCGCCAAGAGCGCGGCCTGCGCCTTTGCCAGTTGCTCTATAAACGCTTTTACTTCCTGTGGCGCTGGCTCTGCCTTGCCAACGGCGAGAGCGGGTGTGTCCTGCCGCTGATTGCCTTTGGCGGGAATATTTGGCGCCATAACCGCTTTGTCCACCTCCGCAGATCCGCACATTGGACAGGCAAGCAACCCCGCCGCTTTCTGGTCGGAAAAGGCAGCAGAACTACCAAACCACGCTTCAAACACATGGCCCGTTGAACATTTGAGATCAAAGACAATCATGACGCGATCTCAACCGCCGGAATTGGCCGCCTATGCGCGATCACAGGAATACGGCCCCGTACCTCTTGAACGCGAGAGAGCGAGATGTCGGCAAAACCCAAGCCGGGGTCTTTCCCCATGTCGAGGACAATTTCTCCCCAAGGATCAACGACCATTGAATGACCAAAGGTTTGGCGGCCATCTTCATGCTGCCCGGTCTGTGCAGCGGCAACAACCCAGCAGGCATTCTCGATGGCTCTGGCCCGCAAAAGAACATGCCAATGCGCCTCCCCCGTCGGCACCGTGAAAGCTGCAGGGATGGAGAGTATGTCTGCCCCGGCATTGGACAAAGCCTGATAGAGCCCACCAAAGCGTATGTCATAACAGATGGACAGTCCCAGCACGCCGATGGGCGTTTTGGCAATAACCGACCGTTGACCTGCGCCATAGGATGAGGATTCGCGCCAGCTTTCACCCGTCGGCAGATCGACATCGAACAAATGCTGCTTGTCATACCGGGCTTTGATCGCGCCCTGATCATCAATCACAAACCCGCGATTGACGAGCTTCTCTGCACCTTGCAGCGCCAAAGAGCCGAGATGCACCCAGATGCCAGCCCTTCGCGCTGCCACACAAACGGCATCGAGCACGGGGTCTTCCTCCTCCGCGCAAATATGTGCACGCGCCCTTTGTCGGTTTGAATCCAACAGGCCCGACATTTCCGGCGTAAAAATCATCGAAGCCCCTGCCGCTGCTGCCGCTTCAATCGCCTGAACAAGCGCGTCTGCATTGTGCGCCAGATAAATCCCGGCAGTCATTTGAAAAAGCGCAATCTTCATGGATTAGGCGGCAAGCAAAGGGTCCAGCCCGCCTTTAGACTCCAGAGCCGCAAGATCATCAGAGCCACCAATATGCTGACCATTGATGAAAACCTGCGGCACGGTCATCCGACCGCTCGAACGCTCAATCATTTCGCTGCGTTTGGCGGAATCCATCGTGATGTCATATTCTTCCATCTCGACGCCTTTGCCGCGCAGCAACGCCAATGCCCGTGAGCAATAGGGGCAAAATACTTTGGTATAGATTTCGACTCTGGCCATGTTCACCGTCTTTCCTGCTGACCGAGGTGGGTCCACCGACACCAAATGTCAACGTCAGGCATCATCTTGCAAAACTCTGGCCCAGCACAACACCCGCACGGACGCCGCGCCAGCCTTTTTCAGCACACGGGCACAGCCATTAGCCGTTGCGCCGGTCGTATAGACATCATCAACAAGAAGAACATGACGACCCGAAAGCTGCTGTTGAGCGCCAGCGGCCAAAGCGAATGCGCCTGCAACTTCTTTTCGCCGAGCGTTCGGCGTCAAATGCCCCAAGGGTGCGTGCTATGAGCAAGGCTTGATGAAAGCCCCGCGACCAAAGTCGCCAACGATGCAAGGGAACTGGCACCATCAGCGCTTCTGGAAAGGCTTCGGCTCGGGACGCCATGAGTTGCGCCATGACGCGCGCAAAACCAAGTTTTCGACCATATTTCAACCGCAGGACAAGGTCGCGCGACACATCGCCATAGGCAACAGCCGCAACTACCCCGTCATGCTCTGGCGGAGCCGCGAGACAGGGTGCACAGATCAAGCCGGGCAGATCCATTGGCGTGGTGCAGAGGGTGCACCCTGTATCGGGCAGATGGTCCAGTTGCTGCCAGCATGAGGAGCAAAAAAAGCCCTGACGTTCGAGGATATCGCCACACCCAGCGCAGCGACGCGGCAAGGCAAAATCCAGCGGCGCAGACGCCCATCGATCAAACCAACCCATTGCCACTTGTCGCGCGCGCATCGCATCGGCACAAGCAGCCAATGGTCGATCCAATTTTCTCCAATAAGCGCAGACGCTTGAACCGCGCACGGTCGATGCGCGCTCCGGCCGACACGCGCTGGCTGCTTGACCGAATGGCCGAGGAC
>JBJTAW010000067.1:0-3562 GCA_046091025.1 Chakrabartia sp.
CCGCACCGCACGCTCTAGAACCGCCGCATCGCCCAAGGCGACACGCGCCTGAACACCGCCATTATTGGGATCAAACACATCCCCAAACCGAACCGGTGCAGCACCCGCTCCACCCGCAATGACATGATCTATCTGGCGCATGCTTGTTCAACTCCATGGGGTTTAGAGGTCCTTTTGCATCTGATTTAATTGCAGTTCAAATATCATTAATGCATAATATATCTGCATTTTTGCAGGACTTGGATATGCATTGGGATGACCTCCGTTTCTTTCTCGCCCTGGCACGGCACAAAAGCCCTTCTTCCGCAGCCGCAAGGCTGAGTGTTGACGCTACGACCGTTGGTCGACGGATTGTCAGGAGAATTAGGCTCTGACCTGTTTGAACAGGGGCCCGCAGGTTATGCTCTCACGCCCAGCGGTGAACGGATTGTCACCTTCGCGGAGGAAATGGAACGCTCAGCAATTACAGCTGGCAGTGCTGCATCTGGTGAGCGGGCTCGGTTCACCGGGAAAGTTCGCGTCAGCCTTTCGGAGGGACTCGCAACCTGGATCATTGCGCCTGCCCTTAAAGAGTTTGCAGACGCTCATCCTGACATTCAAATCGAAATTGCGGCCACCTATGGATTTCTAAACCCGTCAAAGCGCGAAGCGGATATTGCCGTAATGCTCGCGCGACCAAAGCAAGGCCATCTGATAAAAAGGCGCCTTGCCGACTATGATCTTGGCCTGTTTGCATCACGTGCTTACCTCCAAACACATGGGGTACCGACCGCCGTCGCCGAGCTCCACCATCACAAATTGATCGGCTATGTGCCCGACCTGATCTACGCAGACGAACTTCGCTATCTCTCAGAAATCGGGGACGGGCTGGAACCAGACTATTCCAGTTCCAGCATCAACATCCAGCATCGCATGACGGCAGGCAATCTTGGCATCTGCGTGCTTCCCATGTTCATTGCGCAACAGGACAATCAGCTGACCCGTATTCTTGCCGGGATTACCATTACAAGAAGCTTCTGGCTTGTCGTGCATAGCGACTTGCGCAAGGTCGCGCGGGTTGATGCCGTGACCAATTGGCTGGGCGACCGATTGCGAAGCGCATTGCACAGCAGCTAGCAACCGCCAATACCGGGCGGAGAGGCCTAGTCGACAATGTTAGTGGTTTGGTTGGAAAATGGCGCGCCATGCGGAATGAAGATGCGAACAGGTTTATGCTATTCATTTCGCTCTCATCCTACCTTCGATCGAGGTAACGCACCCATGGGGCCTGAGGCATTTTCACACTGCCAAACTAGGTGGGCCACAGAGAAGTGAACAGCATCTAGAGATCTGCATAGGCCACGTGGCCAGCCCCATTTAGAACCGCGCTTGGCGACAAGCCGAATTGCTGACGGCAGGCCCGAGAGAATACCGGCTGAGAGGCAAAGCCCGCTGCCATGGCCGCTTCATGAACCGTCAATTGGTTCTGACGCATCAAATCCAATGCATAGCGGAGACGGAGACGCAGGTAGAAGCGCCCCGGACTGAGGCCGAGTTCTTTCTGAAAGAGCCGCTCGGCCTTGCGTCGATTAACATTTTCGGCCGTAAGAAGGGCCGTGAGCGAATGCCCATTGGCAATATTCTTTTCCATCGCCGAGATGAGGCGTTTAACATCGGGGGGCGCAAACGCCGCATCAAAGCCCAGCACAGTGCGCTGCGGCGCGCTAGGTGGCCGTATCCGATCATGGATCAGCTGATCTGAAACGGCTTGAGCGAGTGCGATGCCATGGCTCGCAGCGATACTGTCTAGCATCATGTCCATTGCCGCTGTTCCGCCCGCGCAGGTGATCAGACGGGCATGGCGCTCATAGATTTCGGTCGAAACAGGTATTTGCGGATAGCGCCGCCGAAACGCGTCGGCGGCTTCCCAATGAATCGTCACCATCTCTCGTCCCAATATGCCTGCCTCGGCGAGCACAAAGACACCCGTATCGATTGCACCGACTTGGCGTCCCGCCCGCCAGATACGTCGAACCTGCCCCAATAGAGGCGGCCGCGCCCGATCTAGCGGATCAAAACCGGCGCAGACCAACAAACTATGCGGATCATCCGGCAAAGGCCCATCGCACCGCAGCTGCATGGCGTTGGATGCCACCGCATAATCTCCATCAGGGGCGTGGATCGTCCACGTAAAAAGCGGCCGGCCAGAAAGTCGATTCGCAATCCTCAGCGGTTCCAACGCAGCAAAAAAGGCAATCGCCGAAAAGCCAGGCATCAAGATGAAGGCGAGCGAATGCGTCATTGATGTGAGCCTGTCAGCTATTGACGTATTTTGCAATTATTTGTCGTATTTTGAGATTTGTTTCAACCGGAGACGAGGTAAGCTGCTGCCGAGCTAAGAGGATATGCCATGAATTTCGAAACATTCATTACCTGCGCCGTGACAGGTTCTGGCGCCACGGCAGACAAGCACCCCGCTCTGCCCATTACCCCTGAACAAATCGCCGATGCCGCGATTGAGGCGGCGCTCGCTGGTGCGGCGATTGCCCATATCCATGTGCGTGATCCCAAGACAGGCAAGGGCAGCCGCGATGTGGCGCTCTATCGCGAAGTGGTGGACCGGGTGCGCGCAAGCGACACCGATGTGGTGATCAATCTCACCGCCGGGATGGGTGGTGATATCGTGTTTGGGGCTGGCGAAAATCCGCTGCCTCTCGATCCTGCTGGGACCGACATGGTCGGGCCGATGGAGCGGCTGGCCCATGTGCAGGAACTTCTGCCAGAGATTTGCACGCTCGATTGCGGGACGATGAACTTCGCCGAATCCGACTATGTCATGACCAACACGCCCGGCATGTTGCGCACCATGGCCGCCGAAGTGCAGCGCCTTGGCGTGCGGCCCGAATTGGAAGTATTTGACACTGGGCATCTGGTGTTCGTGAAAGAAATGATCCGCGACGGGCTACTTGATGATCCGGTGATGATCCAACTGTGCATGGGTATTCCCTATGGCGCGCCCGATGATCCGCTGACGACAATGGCGATGGTCCACCGGCTGCCGGCGGGCGCAGTATTCAGCGGCTTTTCAATCGGGCGCAATCAATTGCCCTTCGTTGCGATGGCGGCGCTTGCCGGAGGCAATGTGCGCGTCGGGCTGGAGGACAATCTTTATCTCGGACGCGGCGAGTTTGCGAGCAACGGCCAGTTGGTCGAGCGCGCGGTGCAGATTCTGACCGGCATGGGGGCCCGGATTCTCGGGCCAACTGAGGTGCGTGAGAAGCTGAAGCTCAAAAAACGCTGAGGAGCACAAGGCGTATGGCACAAGAAATCCGTCAGGTTGGGATTGTCGGCGGCGGCGTCATCGGCGCGGGCTGGGCCGCGCGCTTTGCGCTCAACGGGATTGATGTTTCGGTCTATGATCCGGATCCCGAAATTGAACGCAAGACAGCCGCCGTGCTCGCCAATGCACGTCGGGCGATGACCCGGCTCTTTGGCCAGGCATTGCCCACCGAGGGCAAGCTGATCTTTGCAGCAAGCCTCGCCGAGGCCGTACGTGATGCCGATTTCATTCAAGAAAGCTTGC
>JBJTAW010000068.1:0-7679 GCA_046091025.1 Chakrabartia sp.
CTCATCTTCATTCCGCATGGCGCGCCATTTGGAATGAAAAGGGCGCTGCCATGCGACAGCGCCCCCTATTCTATCTTAGAATATTAAGCTGGCCGACAGCGACACTGATCGACCAACATCATAGCTGTTCACATCGAGAACATTTGCTCCAAATTTTTGGAACTCCCGGTGCCGACGGCCAGTCAGGTTCCGCGCTTCAATCTTGAGTTCAAGCTCCCGTCCGAAGACTTCAAAGCCCTCGCGTGCCACAAAATCAACGCGGACGCCGGGGCGCTCATTCACATCTGGCTGGGGCGGAGAGCCGAAAACACCTCGGCTGATCACGCGATCGCTCGTATAGGTCACCAGCAGCGTCTGTTGCGAGAGCTCGTCCCCATTTTCAAAGCCGGCTTGCAGGTTGATGATGTGGTCAGATTGCCCTGTCAGCTTTGCACCATCCTTGAAATAGTCCGACGCATTGGTCGAAAAGGCGCCAAAGACCTTCGTCTGATCAGACGCGCCGACCTGCAACTTGGACTTTGTGAACGTGTAGTTGCCGACGAGAACGAGCTTACGCGGTGCAAAAAAGCCCGAATCCGCAATCTGGAAGTCCTTTTGGACATCAAACTCGGCACCAAACAACATGGCCTTCGGCGCATTGGCGTAAGAGGTGGTGAAGGTTGAATTGATAAAGGCCTCAATTGGATTATCGATCCGCTTGTAAAAGCCTGCAGCTGAAACACGCTGTTGCGGTGCAAAATACCACTCAAGTCGCGCTTCGGCATTGTAGAGCTGGCTATCAATGAGGAGTGGATTGCCGCGATATTCGCGGTTGCTATCCGGGTCATAATAAGGCTGGTTGATCAATTCGCGGAACTGCGGACGGGCGATCGTCTTTGAGCCGCTCAGGCGCGCCTGAAGGCCGGTTTCAATCTCCCATGTCAGCGTTGCTGCGGGCAACCAATAGCTGCGCTTAAGCGCGGTACCCGCCGTTGCCGCGCCGGGAATTGTGAAAACCTGCACAGGGTCAACTTGCTGGTTCGCCCATTCATAACGGACGCCTGCATCAATGCTTAATGCATCCGATATCCGCCAGTTTGCCTTCCCATAGCCTGCATAGTTGCGCAGTTGCGCGAGAAAAGCTGGGTTGCCCTCATCACTTTCGATCAGGCCGATTTTAAAGCTGTTAACCACCGATGCGGACAGCAAATAGTCTGGACGCAGCATCGTGACGCCGCTCGGCAAACAGGATGAGGGGTCAAGCGGAGCACCTTCACAGATTGACGGTGCAAGGATTTGGAACTGACGACGCGAGCTGGTGCGCTGAGTGTCTGAAATGGTCCCGCCAATGGTCACGGACAAATTCGGATCCAGCTTGTAGCTCAGATCGCCGCTTGCCGCCCACAGATCTTCGTTGAGATCAGAAAAGGTTGCGCTTGCATCACCGCCATTGCCATTGTTGAGGCGGTTCACATAATACGCCCCCAGAGGATCGGCCTCTGCATTCGAGCGCACATATTCAAAGAACATCTCAAATGGGGCTTTGCGCTTTGAGTTGGCATAGGATCCGCGAAGATCCAAGCTCAGCTCTGGAGTGAGCTTAAATTCCCCAACAAGCTGGGTGTTGGTCAATTGCCGTTCATACCAAGCGGTCGATTGGCGCATGCGATCAACCGTCGTTTGGTTCTGGCGACCTGTCGACAAACGCGCCTGCTTCACGGTGTCGTGAATGTAAAGGTTCGTCCACCGGATCTTATTGTCGCCAAACTCTAGACCAAGACCCGCCAGGCCATTGAGGACAACCCGGTTTTCTGTCGTCAAGCCAAGAAAATCGGACTCAACCGTAGATAGGTCGGCGCTCAGCGAGCGCTGTTGGCGCGGCTGACGATTTTGCCATTTATTGCTGTAGCCAAGCGTCGCGATGATCCCAAGGGTCGTATCGCCAATATCCCAAGACTTAGCGCCAGAGAGCGAGGCTGAGCCATTGAGAGGGAGATTCTTCCATCGCTGGAGCGCAGCATTGCGCGATGTAACGAGTTGGCTGGCAATCGCTTGGCTGTCGACTGTGCCGTCGCTCAAGCGTTTGCCGCTGTCCAGAAAGGCCTGGAGGGCGGCTGGCTTATCCCGCGCGCCATTGTCATAGCCGCTCCAGTCGGACTTGCTGCCAAAATAGGTATACCCAATTCTGCCGGTGGTTTCGCTATCGCCTGATGTTCCAAACCCGAAAGAGAGGAAAGGCTCTTTGCTGACCGCTTTGGTCGTTAGGTTGATAACGCCGCCGCCAAATTCACCGGGATAGTTTGCAGAATAGCTTTTCTGCACCAGCGATGAGGCAATGACACTGCTGGGAAACAGATCGAGCGGAACGACGCGCTTAAGCGGTTCCGGGCTCGGCAAGGGGGATCCATTGAGCAGGGCAAGCGAATAGCGGTCGCCAAGGCCGCGAACATAAACATAACCGCTGCCCACCACGCTCAAGCCCGTCACGCGCCCCAGCGCACCGGCAATATTGCCTTCGCCCGTCCGCGCAATTTCCGCGGAAGACAGAACGCTAATGACCTGTTGTGACGCCTTTTCCAGGTTGCGGTCGCGCCGGCCAGTGACAACAATCTCGCCGCCGGGGACCGATATGTCGACCTGCTCCTCCTCAGCCGGTGCTGGCTCTTGGATGGGCGCTGTCGGCTCAGCCTGAACCGCCGCCGCCGGAACGGCATCGGCCTGGTTCGCGTCAGGCTGAGTTGGCTCAGCAACGGGTGTTTGCTCTTGCAGCGCGTTTGCGTAAGCCAAGGTTGGCGAAGACAGGGCTGTGGTCAAAAGCGCAGCGCCGACCAGCCGCGGTGAGATGGACATTTTATTTTCCCCTAGGGTCAAAAGAGATACGGGGGCAGCCAGCAACTGACTGCCCCCGAGATGGTGTGCAAGTTCGTTCGGCCTCAGGTCGTGGGCAGCGAGGTGCAAGCCGTTGAGGTGCTTCCAAAGTTTGCTGTCGCGCTGTTGCACGTCCAGCCCGCGTACCACGTGTCCGATCCATTCTGGACGGCTGAGATATAGGTGGTTCGCGTGAAGTAAGACGACAGGGTTGACGCATCAAAAGCCGTTACGCCTGTTTCGTTGGTGCCGTTTACGAAGAGGCTGGCCAAGGTCGGTGTGAATGCATCGTTGTTGTTAGAGCCCGACCCGAAGAAGCCCGACACTTGGGCGGCAGTGAAGCTGCCCGAGCCGAGGAACTTGGCTGTATTGCATTGCAGCACAACCGACCGCGCCGTGAGCGTTGCAGGGGTGGATCCCGAGCCATTCATGCGAATGCACTCATTACTCGGGGCAAGAAACACGCCGTTGGTCAGAGTTGTATCAGAGTTTCCGCGGAACAGAGAGGCCGCTTGATTATTGGCTTCATTATCCGCGCTCGTCTGCGGCTGAATAGCAAGGAAGTTGGAAACATGCAGCTTGGTGCGCGGTGTGTCCGACTCGTTGCCATTGCTATCGATTTCAAACAGGCCGTCGCCCTTGCCGCTGCACGGCAATAGCAAGGCATATTGCACGTTCATCTCAGCGCCCGTGTCGACATCCAAGCTGTCATCGTCAGCGCCAGTTGCCACATAATATTTCATGTTCACGACGCCGCCAAAAAACTCGCCGCCGTCGTCAGAGCTGTTATGCGACTGAATATTGTTCAAAACCGTACCAGACCCGATCGCCTGGGTGGTCAGAGCCTGAAGCTCACGGTTCGCGCCCAGAACAAAGCCTGAATAGCGGATCTGCACAAAGCTCATCCGGCCGCTGCTGTCAGCCGCATTATTGCCGCCGTACCGCGCAAGATCTGCGGCACCTTCGGTGTCGCGTTCGCAGGTGTTGGCGGCGACCGTTCCAACGTTACAGTCGGTTGTTCGTGCGCGACCCAAAAGCACAACACCGCCCCACTGACCTTGCGACGTATCATCGACCTGACCTGTAACATTGTCACGGCTTGTGAAAATGATCGGCTGCGTGGCCGAGCCGACAGCAGAAATCTTGTTGCCGCGATTGACGGCCAACCAGGACTGTCCGGTGCTACCGAACAGAATGACGCCGGGTTCAATCGTCAAAGTAACGTTCGTGTCGGCCGTCAAAGCTGTCGTGCAACCGATTGTGGTCGACGTGTGCGGCGCGCTGGACGTTGGCGCCGCAAAGCCACCGTCGCAGCCCACATCAACGCGGCCGTTCATGGAATAAAGCACGCCTGGGAACTTTCTCAGGGTGGATGACGCCTTGATTGTGCGGGGCAGTTGGCACACGCGCCAAGAACCCGTCGGGCCGGAGATCGTGCCAGCGTCCGTCAGGCCCTGGGGATCAGAAATTGTTGGGCAACCTGAAGCGGCCGTTACCGTACCACCACCGCTTGAACTTCCACCGCCGCTTGTGCCGCTTGTCGGGTAATTAATGGTGACATTGCCACCCGAGCCAGGCGAAGCGATATCGCTTGGGCCGCAACCAGCGAGCGCGAGGGCGCTGCAGCCGGCAAGGGCGAAGCCTTGAAAATTCTTCACGATGTATCCCCTTAACAAAATCTTGCGGGCCAGATGATTCTGCCAACGCGCCCCGACCTATTAGAAGAGAAACATGACAGTTTTTTTTCACTTGATTGACATGCTGAAGCAGTCTGCCACCGGACGGATGGAAAGCCCTCACGGCTGTCGTCGTGCCATGGCGGACGGCCCGGGCGAAGCTGGATATAGCTGATGGCAGACCCGCATTTTTCCTGCCAAATCTGCCCCATATCCTCAGCGGCTGATTCCGGGGGCGGGAGGCCCAAGTCTTGAAACTGTCATATAAATGACGCAATGCAATGGCCTCTAGATTTTTGGAGCATGTAGATGAGTCGCGGGGGAAAATTGGCAGGGGTGATGGGCGCGTTTGGCGCGTCGCTCCTCCTGTCGCCCGCCGCCTCTGCTGATGTTCTCGAGATATCCGGCGACACAGCTCTTTGGGTCGCACGAGGCGCGAGCGGATCGCGCCCGATCAATGACAGCAAACAGCTTGCCAGCCTAACCCAAAGCCCCGGCGAAACCCTTGCAGCTGAGACGGCTGGTCCCGCTCTATGGACGGCGCATATTGCCCGTCTTGCCCAACGCTATGATCTAAGCCCCAGCCTGCTGGAGGCGCTGGTTTGGCAGGAAAGCCGTTGGAACCCGCGTGCCGCTTCTCCTGTCGGCGCAAAAGGCCTTGCTCAGTTGATGCCGGGCACAGCGCGGGACATGGGGGTGAACCCAGATGATCCCTTGGCCAATTTAGAAGGGGGTGCGCGTTACCTCCGGCTGATGCTCAACATGTTCGGCGGCGATTTGGAAAAGGCACTTGCGGCCTATAATGCCGGGCCTGCCCGCGTGGCCAAGGCCAATGGCATCCCGCGGATTCGCGAAACCCAAAATTATGTCTCGGCCATCATGGGCCGCCTGTCGTTACCAGTCCGGAGATAAATGATGTTCATGCGCCGCCTTTTCCTGTCTTTCTGCCTGGCCCTGCTGCCCGCGCAGACCGCATTTGCGCAGACTGTGAACCCGCAAGGTTCTGGCCCGATCATTTCCGCGCTCAGCTGGATGCAAGGCACATTGCTGGGCAATGTCGCAACGGCCGTGGCCGTTATGGCCGTTGCGGCGGTTGGCTTTATGATGCTCACCGGGCGGATGAACTGGCGGTTCGGCGCGACGGTCATTCTGGGCTGCTTCATTCTATTTGGCGCGAGTGCCATTGTTTCCGGCATCCAAGCCGCGTCGGCTGGTTGAGGGTTGATTGTGGACCTTGTTCGCCACCCGGTTCATCGCGCCCTCACAAGGCCACAGATGTTTGCCGGCGTCACCTATAGTTTCTTCATCATCAACGCAGCGGTCACCACCGAAGCCTTTTTGATCATCAAAAGTTTCCTCGCCCTGCCGATTGCACTGCTCATTCATGCGATCGGATATATTGCCTGTCTGCGGGAACCCCGCGTCTTTGATCTTTGGATCACGAAAGTGTCGCGGGCGCCGCGTGTTCGTAACTGGCAATTCTGGGGCTGTAACAGCTACGCGGCCTGAAGGAGCGCAGGCATCATGACGTTATTCTCTGGCAATAAGGGCCTAAGGTCGATGCTCAAGCGCGCAGAAGCGCTGGCAGGGGATCGGCTGCCCTATCGCGACCTATTGGATGACGACATCGTCCTGCTGGAAGATGGCGCATTGATGACGGCGCTGGTCGTCCCCGGGATCAGCTTTGAAACCGCCGATACAGTGGAGCTGAACGCAAATGCGGCAACGCGCGAAGTGTTGCTCCGTAGTGTTCTGGATGCGCGCTTCGTGCTTTACCACCACATCATCCGCCGCCGCGTCAAAGTCGGGCTGGATGGGCAATATACGGATCCTCTAGCTCAATATACTGATGATCAATGGCAGGGTCGGCTGGCCAGCGGCAATATGTTTGTCAACGACCAGTTCATCACATTGGTGCGTCGCCCCGCACGGGGCAAAGCGGGCTGGCCAGAGCGCATATCCCGCCTGATGCAGCGCAAAGGTGCGGAAGGCCCGCAGGCGGATGCGGGAGATGTCCGCAGTTTGCGGGCGGCGGCAGGTTCTCTTGCCTCCGCCTTGGCCCCTTATGGGGCGCGGCTACTTGGTGATTATCCGGGGCGCAGTGGCCCCTGTTCAGAGCTTCTGGAGCTGCTGTCTGCGATTTATAATGGAGAGATGCGGCCTGTGCGCCGGCCTTCGGCAGACACGCGGATTGGCAACATGCTGCCCTATAAGCGGATCAGCTTTGGCCTAGACGCGCTGGAGCTTCGCGGACCAGATGGGCCAAGCTTTGCCTCTATTTTGAGCCTGAAAGATTATCCCGACAGCACCTCGCCCGGCTTTACCGACGCCTTGATGCGCCTGCCCTATGAAATGGTGCTGTGCGAAACCTATGCGCCAAGCGACAGGCAGGTTGCCAGAGAGAGGATCGACCTTGCCGTCCGGCGCTTGCGCTCTGCGGATGAAGAGGCATTGGCTGAACGACGCGAAATGCAATCTGCGCGCGATGCGCTTGGCGTGGGCGCCGTTGGGTTTGGGGATCACCATTTGTCGGTGCTCGTGCGCAGCGATCGATTGGCAGCGCTCGATGAAGCAACGGCGGCCTGTTCCGCCGCCCTGGCCGATCTTGGCGCAATTGCGGTTCGTGAGGATGTGAATTTAGAGCCCTGTTTCTGGGGGCAATTCCCCGGCAATGAAGCCTTTCTTGTCCGGCGTGCGCTCATTTCCAGCGCCAATATGGCCTGTTTCGGGTCGCTGCATGGCTTTTCCATGGGGCAGGCCTCTGGCAATCATTGGGGAGAGGCCGTCTCGCTGTTGCAAACAACCAGCGCAACTCCCTTCTTCTTCAACTTCCACCATGGTGATCTCGGCAATTTCACGGTCATAGGCCCGTCTGGATCCGGCAAGACCGTGGTTATGAAGTTTCTTGCGGCCCAAGCCCAAAAATTCAATCCGCGCACCATCCTCTTCGATAAGGATCGTGGGGCAGAAGTCTTCGTTCGCGGCATTGGCGGACGGTATAGCCGGATCTCGACCGGAGAGCCGAGCGGCTTTACTCCGCTGGCGCTGCCCGACACGCCGGTCAACCGCGCGTTTTTGCGGGATTGGCTGGGCGTTCTTCTGGCAGCCCAGGGGCCGGAAGAACATGCCATCATCGCATCGGCGGTCGATGCAGCC
>JBJTAW010000069.1:0-5682 GCA_046091025.1 Chakrabartia sp.
GTGCACAAGAATGCGCTGCACCCCAATGCAGGATTGCCCCGATTGGTAAAATGCGCCGAAAACGGTGCGATCGACGGCATCGTCAAGATCAGCATCGGCATCGATGATAACCGCTGCATTGCCACCCAGTTCGAGCACGACTTTCTTCTTGCCCGATTTTGCCTTGAGGTCCCAACCCACATCGGGCGATCCCGTGAAGGACAGCAGCTTCAGGCGATCATCCACCGTGAACAAATCTGCCCCATCCCGTGTTGCGGGGAGGATGGAAAACGCCCCCTTGGGCAAGTTCGTTTCCGCCAGAATTTCGCCCATAATGATGGCACCCAACGGCGTCCGGCTGGCCGGCTACATAACGAAGGGGCAGCCAACGGCGAGGGCAGGGGCAATCTTATGGGCAGCCAGGTTCAACGGAAAGTTGAACGGCGAAATGAAGGAGCAGGGGCCAATGGGGACCCGTTTCCAAATCCCCTGATAGCCACGTGCACGCGGGCTGATGTCCAGCGGCTGGACTTCGCCCGTCATCCGCACGGATTCTTCGGCTGCAATCCGGAACGTGTCGATCAATCGGCCCACTTCACCGCGGGAGTCATTAATCGGCTTTCCAGCCTCAACGCACAGAGCATAGGCCAGTTCATCCTTGCGCTCGATGAAACGATCGATGCAATGCTGGAGAACATCCCGACGTTCATAGCTGGCCATGCGCGCCATAGGTTGCGCAGCCTCAACCGCCGCCGCGATAGCCGCATCGATCATCTTTGCATCCGCAAGCGCAACCCGGGTCGCCACTTCACCCGTGAACTTGTCGGTGACCGCAAGGTCGGCATTAGGCTGTAGAGCCTCATTCGCCAAGTAAAGCGGATAGGTGTCCCGAAGCTTCATCGCAGTCTTCCTTATGATCAGCCGCTCAGACTTTTTTGCTGAGCGCTTTAATGTCCTTATTCAGTATCTGATCATTCTCGCTGTAATCAACGGGGCAGTCGATAAGATGGACGCCGGGCGTGTTCAGCGTATGCGTGAGCAGCTCTTGCAGATGATCTGCGCTTTCCACGCGATAGCCATTAGCCCCATAGCTTTCGGCATATTTAACAAAGTCCGGATTGCCATAGGTCAGGCCCCAATCGGCAAAGCCCATATTGGCCTGCTTCCAACGGATCATGCCATAGCTGTTGTCGTTGAGGATCAGGACCGTGATGTTGAGGCCAAGGCGGACGGCCGTTTCCATTTCCTGGCTGTTCATCATGAACCCGCCGTCGCCGCAAATGGCCATGACTTTGCGCTCTGGATAGACCATGGCCGACGCCATTGCAGACGGCAGGCCCGCGCCCATTGTCGCCAGTGCATTGTCGAGCAAAACCGTGTTCTGCTGACGCGCCTCATAATTGCGGGCGAACCAGATTTTATAGACGCCATTGTCAAGGCAGATGATACCATCGGCCGGCATCGCTTCACGCACCTTGCGCACCAGATAGGGCGGGAAGATGGGGAAGCGGGCATCGCCATCAAGCGATTTGGTATGCGCGACCTCGGCCTGACGGGCCTTGTTCATGAAATCGAAATTCCAAGCACCAGAGGGAACCACGTCTTCCTTGATCTGCCAAATCGCATTGGCAATATCGCCAATGACTTCAATCTGCGGGAAATAAACCGGGTCAACTTCGGCAGATTTGGAGCTGATGTGGATTACCTCCGTGCCACCTTCCTTCATGAAGAAGGGGGGCTTTTCGATGACGTCATGACCAATATTGACGATCAGGTCGGCATGCTCAATCGAACGGTGCACAAAATCACTCGCGGAGAGCGCGGCACAGCCGAGGAACTTCGGGTGGGTTTCGTCAATCGTGCCTTTGCCCAGCTGCGTGGTCACAAAGGGAATGCCTGTCTTTTCGATGAATTGCAGCAGCATACGGCTGGTCATCGTGCGATTTGCACCTGCGCCAATGACAAGCACTGGAGCCTTTGCCTTTTCAATCTTCTGCACGGCCGCCCGGATCGACTTGGGATCTGCCTTGGGACGACGAACACTGCTGCGCGGCATCGGCACCGTGTCCGTATGCTCGTCAGCAATATCTTCTGGAAATTCAATATGCGTGGCGCCCGGCTTTTCTTCTTCCGCCAAACGGAAGGCTTCGCGCACGCGGCTTGGGATATTGTCAGATGAGGTCAATTGTTGCGTAAACTTGGTGATCGGCCGCATCATATCGACCACGTCGAGGATCTGGAACCGGCCCTGCTTTGATTTCTTAATCGGCTTTTGGCCAGTCACCATCAGCATCGGCATGCCACCCAAATAGGCATAGGCAGCAGCTGTCACAAAATTCGTCGCGCCCGGCCCGAGCGTCGCCATGCAAACACCCGTCTTGCCCGTGTGGCGGCCATAGGTCGCGGCCATAAAGCCTGCGCCCTGTTCATGGCGTGTCAGGATCAATTTGATTTTAGTCGACCGCGAAAGGCTATCCAGCATGTCTAGGTTTTCTTCACCCGGCACGCCAAAAATATACTCACAGCCTTCGTTCTCAAGGCATTGGACAAACAGATCAGATGCTTTCGTGGCCACTCTATATTCCCCCCCAGGAAAAACGCGCTCCCACAGGCACTGTGGCAACGCATGAAGAAATGGAAAAACTTTCCATCAAGGCTCTACGCTATCCTAACGGGGTGGTTTCACCAAACATTAGTTGAATAATACGATCTTAGATTGGTGAGTTAAAATCGTCATTTTGGTTTGTTCGATAAATATCTATTAATATTACATTTTCACGACATCCACATGAGCCATGCGCACAACCTGATTAGGACGTACATACGCAGCCAGTTTGACACGTAAACTTAATGATTATATAATTCTAGAATTATGGAAATAACGACAGCCATCAAGGCAATGGGCGCATTGGCGCAAGAGCATCGTCTGTTGGCGTTTCGTCTTCTCGTGCAAGCTGGCCCGGATGGCGTGCCTGCTGGCAGCCTTGCAGAGACGATTGGCGTGCCGTCATCTACTATGAGCTTTCATCTGGCCCAGCTCACCCATGCAGGGCTGGTAACGCAGCGTCGGAGCGGACGGTCCATCATTTACGCGGCGGACTTTGCATCGATGAACGAACTTATGGGTTATTTAAACGAGAATTGCTGCGGCGGCGCCCCCTGCCTGCCAGCGGTCAATTGTCCGACGTTGATCTGTGAAGACCAAAATGCGGCATAAGGCGCCTGAATGCTCAAATCAGGGCGAGGGGAGAGGATGAGGGGAGAGGATGATGGCCATGAAGCCTATCCATATCTTGGTGCTCTGCACGGGTAATTCTGCGCGCTCAATACTCGGCGAGGCAATTCTTGGTTACCTTGCCGCTGGGCGCATCGTCGCCCATAGCGCGGGGAGCAAACCGAAAGGCATACCGCACCCCGGCGCGCTGCGCCTGCTTGCGCGTAAGGGGATCGACACAACTCTATTTCGATCCAAAAGCTTGGATGAGTTTACCACAGAGGGTGCGCCACCGATTGATATCGCCATTACCGTGTGCGGCAATCCGCTGGTCAGTGCAATCCGCACTGCTTCCTGCTTAAACTCTTCTGAATGCTTGATCATCTCGTCGGTCTCCTATTGCGAGCTCTAAACGCTCAGGTGACCGGCGCAAAACCGTTACAAGTCCAGCCTGTGACGTCTCAGGGTATAATGAAATTCTTGAATCCTTCCGCGATGCGAGCGGCAGAGAGGTGCGTAGTTCCGAGGTGCCTCTTATGCGTGCGGTCCGTGGCGATCAGGTCCGCAATTTTGAAGGTCGCTTCAGTTTCAAAGATGGTCGAAAGATCGATTTCTTCGGCAATGCATTGCTTTGGCTTGATGAGAACGGCGCTATTCGGGGCGCTGTTTCCGCGTATATTGATGTGTCTGAGCGCAAGCGCGCTGAAGTTCGAGAGCATCTTTTGGCGCGTGAAGTAGACCATCGTGCAAGGAACATCTTGGCGGTGGTCCAAGCCATTATTCAATTGACCAAATCCGCGTCTGTTGATGACTTTCGGCATAGCTTGACTGGACGAATTGATGGCCTTGCAAGAGCGCACATGCTTTTAGCAGATGGTCGTTGGCGCGGCGTCGACCATAGGCGGCTTGTTGAGGAAGAAATTGCCCCTTATGTTGTTGGAGGTGGCAAGGAGGACGCGCCGCAGTCCTTCTTCATTTCCGGACCGGACATTGCCCTCACACCTGCTGCTGCTCAGGAACTTGCACTCACCTTGCATGAATTGGCGACTAATGCTGCGAAATATGGTGCTCTTGCCGCCCCGAATGGCAAATCCGGATCGATTGGGAATTGTGGGAGAGGAAAGCGATACCTTCGATTTGTGCTGGTGGGAATATCTGGGCCAGCCGACCTCTGAGCCTGATAAGTCGGGATTTGGCGGAACCTTGATTCGAACATCGATAGAAGATCAGTTGAACGGCGAGCTTACATACCACTGGCTGGAGGATGGTCTGAAGGTCGACATACGCTGCCCAGTAAACGAAGTTATGGGTTCCCAGGTTCTTTCTAGCTTTTAGCTCCAATTCAAGGTGGGGCGCTGCCAAAGGCGCGCACATAGCTGGCGTTTGCGAATGCGAACGCCCTTTTGCCGTTATGAATGCCTAATTACCTCTGGATGGCTCACCCGGCCCCGCCGTCAACCGTCAGCACAGTCCCCGTCGTATAGCTGGAGGCAGAGCTTAAAAGCATTAATGCTGCCGTCACAATTTCTTCCGGCTTTCCGGGCCGTCCGAGTGCCACAGGCTGGGTTTCGCGCATCTCGGGTGCCCAAGCCGTGGCAATGTCGGTGAGGAAGGCCCCAGCGCAGATCGCGTTGACGCGGACGTTGGGGGCATATTCGCGCGCAAGAGAGACGGTCATGGCATTGAGCGCCGCCTTTGCGCCAGCATAGGGCACAACGCCGGGGGTGGCCCGGAGCGATGTAATCGAACTGATGTTGAGGATGCTGCCCCCGTTGGAGGCTGCCATGCGCTGCGCGATTTGGGAAGCGAGGCGGAACGGCCCCTTAAAATTCAGGTTCAAGACGGAATCGAACAGGGCTTCGCTCACATCATGGCTGGGGCAAGCCGGTGACATGCCGGCATTGTTGATCAAGATATCCACTCGGCCAAAGGCCGCATAAGTGGCCTCAATCAGATTATCGCAATCGGCCCATTTGCCCGTGTGGGCTGCGATGGGGAGCGCGCGTCGACCAAGGCTTTCTACCTCTGCGGCCACAGATTGGCAGGCGTCGAGTTTTCGGCTGGCAATGATCACATCTGCCCCGCGCGCCGCAAGCGCCAAGACCATCTGCCGCCCAAGTCCGCGGCTGCCGCCCGTGACGAGTGCAATTTTGCCCGAAAAGTCGAATAAGGGGTCTGTCTGCATCATCCTCTCCATCGTTCATAATTCTCATCTAACGCGCATCACCCTGCGGAGCTGGTCTATGGATGGCTCAACCTGACCAATTCGAAAAGGAAATTATCTTGGTCGCGCGTCATGGGCGTGCTTATGGGGAAGGTGAAGAATTAACTCTCGGAGATTCGGGCATATGCGCCAGATAGATCATGTCATTGCGGGTGGAGCGGGTGCTGCACCGGTTCGGTTTGGGGATGTGTTTGATCCCAATAATGGCGGTGTTCAGGCGCGTGTCGCCTTGGGCGATGCGGCGGTTCTAGAGCGTGCGGTGCGG
>JBJTAW010000070.1:0-2875 GCA_046091025.1 Chakrabartia sp.
GGTCTTGAGATACCCGAGAATATACTGAAGTTCGTAATCATCTGAGAGGTCGTACTTCACTTTCCCGATCGCCATATCCAGCTCGAAACGAGCGCTCTTGTCGATTGGTCCATCACCCAGGCTGACATAAGGGTTTCCGGACACGGAAACGCCAGGAGCAGGCGAACATTGCTGATAAGCAGCGCAGAAGAGATCAGTAGATTTGTTAACAGCAATAAGCTGCGGCGCGGCCTGCCGCGTCAGTTGATGATCATAATTTGCAGAAATCTCGAGGCCGTCGGTCGGCGTAATCAGGATCATGGCACCGACAGAGCTGAAATCTGATTTCTGGCCATCCTTGCTCTGCGTCTGGTTAAAAATATAACCGTCTGAGACATTATACGCCCCGGTCAGCTTCATCGCCACATTCGGAGCAAGCCCAAAGCTCACCACACCCTGTGCATCAAGGGTGTTAAAGCGGCCATAAGTGACACGCGCTTTGCCGCTCAACTCTTGGGTTGGGCGCGACCGCGAAAGGTTGATAACCCCACCTGTCGCATTGCGACCGAACAAGGTACCCTGCGGCCCACGCAGCACTTCAACGCGATCGATATCAATGGCCTTGAGAAGCGAGCCTGAACTTTGGCCGATATAAACATCATCAATGATGACGCCGACAGCCGGATCGACCGACTTTTCAACATCAGCAACACCAATGCCGCGAATATAGATAGCTGCAACGCCACCGGGGCCCTGCTGCGTATCATCGATAATGACGTTTGGCGAAGCGTTGGCAAAATCACGGACGTCCGAATCAAATCTCCGTGCGATTTCCGCTGAAGAAAGTGCACTGACAGACGATGAGACATCTTGCAGATTTTCAACGCGCTTGCGGGCCGTCACAACAATTTCATCAAGGCCCTGGTTATCACTCGGCTCCGCTGCGAGCGCCTGACTTGCGCCCAGGGTTGCCATAGATGCCGTAGCAGCAAGAACTGCACGGATATAAGTTGCTGGCTTCATAACTATCCTTCTCCTCCCCATGCGGATCGCGCAAAGGTTTTCAAAAGCAGATGCCCCTGCACCGTTGCGTGACAGTCTGCAGCGCCGCTCTTTTTGGCATCAGATCCCGATTTTGATACCCAAATCCGGTCTCTTTTGAGAGCTAGCAGCGAGATTGATATCTTACTTGTTCCAGACGAGCAAGTGGTCAAAGAACAACGATAGTCCTTATTAGAGAGGGGAATTGACGCCAGGAGAGAAAATGCCTGAAAAAAGGTCATTTTGTAGGTATTTCATCAGAATTTTACAGGCGCAGTCCGGAAAATGCGGACCGGCAGTTTTTTACTTGTTTAAAGCTAGTATGATGGATAAACCTGCGGCAAAAGACGTTCACAGGAGAGCGGCATGGCGGGGCGCATGGCAGGCAAAACAGCGCTGATTTCTGGTGCCGCGAGCGGGCTGGGTAAAGCGCAGGCAAAACTTTTCGCCAATGATGGCGCGAAGGCTATTCTAGGTGCTGTTCAAGGCATCAATGGCCAGCAGGTTGCGGCACTCGAATTTGTGAAACAAGGTGTTCGGGTCAGCACGATCTTCCCGGGACAAGTCCGTACACCTATTCTGGGAGCTATCACTCCCGAACACGACGCCGCTACTCAAGCGGCGATTCCGATGGGCATCAGCGGAGCTGAATTTTTGATCGACGGCGGCTGGTACGCTGGTCATTGAACTTAGACAGGGCAAATTAAATGGCATGGGATTTTTCGACAGAGCCTGAATTTCAGGAACAGTTAGATTGGATGAAGGAATTTGTGGCGGCCGAGATTGAGCCAATGGATCTTGTTTTCCGCCATCCAGCAGCACCTTTTGACCCGTCGTCTCCCGCACAGCGCGCAATGGCGCCGCTCAAGGAGATTGTGAAGAAGAAGGGGCTGTGGGCATGCCATCTTGGGCCGGAGCTGGGCGGACAGGGCTTTGGCCAGGTTAAGCTGGGCCTGATGAACGAGATCCTCGGACGCAGCCGCTTTGCCCCCACGGTGTTCGGCACCCAAGCGCCCGACACAGGCAATGCCGAAATCCTTGCCCGCTTTGGCACGGAAGAGCAAAAGCAGCTCTATCTGCAGCCTTTGCTCGATGGTGAGATCTTCTCCTGCTATTCGATGACGGAACCGCAAGCCGGGGCAGACCCCGGCCAGTTTACCTGCCAGGCAGATTTGATTGGCAATGAATGGGTCATCAATGGCGAAAAATGGTTCGCAAGCCATGCCTGCGTCGCCGAATTTTTGATCGTGATGTGCATCACCGATCCAGAAGTGCCGGTTCATGAAGGTTCAACCATGCTCATTGTCCCCAAGGACACGCCCGGCATGGAGATTATCCGCAACACTGCTGTCGGCCCGAAAGATGCGTTGGGCAGCGGCGTTCATGGCTATTTGCGGTTCACCGATTGCCGGGTCCCACGCGTCAACGCACTCGGCCCCGTCGGCGAAGGCTTTAAGGTCGCCCAGTCACGCCTCGGCGGTGGCCGCATTCACCATGCTATGCGGACCGTCGGGATGCTGAACAAGGCAATGGAAATGATGTGTGAGCGTGTTGTCTCGCGCACCACCAAAGGCGAGCGCCTTGCCGACAAGCAAATGGTGCAGGAAAAAATTGCCGACAGCCACACTCAGATCACCCAGTTCCGACTGCACGTGCTCTACACTGCTTGGCTGCTCGATCGCGATAAGGCCTATACCCGCCCTGTTCGGCGCGAAATCTCTGCCATCAAAGCAGCCATGCCAGAAGTGCTCAAGGATGTGATCTATCGGGCACTCCATCTCCACGGCTCGCTTGGCATGTCGAACGAAACCCCGTTGATGGATATGTGGCAATATGTGCCCGAAATGGGGATCGT
>JBJTAW010000071.1:0-11296 GCA_046091025.1 Chakrabartia sp.
TCCCAAACCCTGCAAGCCATGGTAACCGAAGGCGTCAAGCCGATGATCAACAGCGTGATCATGTCGCAATCCTTGCATTGCTATATCAGCCAATCGGACAAGGGCGGCGTCGTCTTTGGCGGCGATCCAGATAATTGGCCAAGCTATGCCCAGCGTGGCCACCCGATGGTGATGGAAGGCGCTGTGGCACAAGGCCTCGCGCTAGTCCCCGCTTTGTCGCGCCTGCGTATGGTGCGGACGTGGAGCGGTGTGACCGATATGAGCTTTGATGGCGCGCCCATCATTGGCGAAACGCCGGTCCGCAACCTCTTCCTCAACGGCGGCTGGTGCTATGGCGGCTTTAAGGCGACACCCGCATCCGGATGGACCTATGCCCATACGCTTGCAACTGGAAAGCCGCATGACCTGAATGCGCCTTTCTCACTCGACCGCTTTGAACACGGCGCTACCATTGATGAAACGGGGAGCGGCCCAATGCCGAATAGCCGCTAATGATGCTCATCCCCTGCCCGCATTGCGGCCCACGGGCGCAATCCGAATTTATCTATGAGCGGACGGTCGATTCCGTCGTGTCACTGGATGCACCATCACAAGAGGCGATGACCAAGCTCTTCACCCGCACGAATCCGCGCGGCGTCGATGATGAAATTTGGCGGCACACTTATGGCTGCCGAGCATGGATGATCCTGACCCGCCATCGAGTGACCAATGAGATTTCGGGGTGCCGCGCTATCGGGCCGGAGGCGTTGCCATGATCAACTTCAGCTTTGATGGTAAAGCCTATACCGCGCAGGAAGGCGACACGCTGGCGGCGGCCTTGTTGCGCAATGGCATTGGCCTTGTTGGCCGCAGTTTCAAATATCACCGCCCGCGCGGCATCATGACCGCAGGTGTGGAGGAGCCGAACGCACTCGTCACCGTCGGCGAAGGCGGCAGAGCCGAGCCCAATACGCGCGCCACTGATGTGTTCGTCTATGAAGGCTTGGTTGCCAAAAGCCAGAACCGTTGGCCCAATTTGAATTTTGATTTGGGCGCATTGTTCAGCCTCGCCTCGCCGATGCTGCCCGCGGGATTTTACTACAAAACCTTTTTCGGCTCCGCCAAACGGTGGATGCTCTATGAATATTTCATCCGCAAAGCAGCCGGCCTTGGCAATGCACCGACGCAGGCGGATCCGGATCGGTTCAGCCATCGTGCCGCATTTTGTGACGTTTTGGTTGTCGGCGCAGGCCCCGCAGGCTTGCAGGCGGCGCTCGACGCTGCCGAGGCAGGTAAGCGCGTTATCTTGGTCGAACAGGATAACATCCTTGGCGCCTCGCTCATCCGCGACCCGCAAGAATTGGACGCCGCATGGATTGCGGCGACAGCCGCACGCATTCGTGCCGCAGGGGGCGTCATCCAGACGCGCACCACGGCATCAGGCTATTGGGAACATGACCTCGTCACCTTGACGCAGCGCATATCGGAGCCGGGGCAAGTCCCTGCTAATGGCGTGGCGCAACGTCTCTGGCATGTCCGCGCCGGCCAAGTCATTTTGGCCAATGGAAGCATTGAACGGCCCATGGCCTTTGCCCATAATGACCGGCCCGGTGTCATGCTGTCGCAAGCATTGCGCAGCTATGTCCGGCGTTTCGGCGTCGTTCCCGGCAAGCGCATCGTCATCGCCACCAACAATGACGACGCCTATAAAACCGCGCAGGCGCTCAAAGACGCAGGCGCGCAAATTGTTGCGATCCTCGACGCACGGCCAGCACCTGCGGGAGCAAATAGCGGGCATCGCGTCTATAATGATGCCGTTCCGCTTTCGACCAAAGGCGCGCGGCATTGTTTGAAAAGCGTCAGCGCGCTGGTCGATGGCAAGGTGATGGATTGGGATGCCGATCTGCTGGCCGTATCCGGCGGGTTCACGCCCGTTGTGCACCTGCATATGCAAGCAGGCGGGACGCTTGACTGGAATGAAGATGCGCAAGCCTTCGTCCCCGCCAGTTCGCGTCAAAATGTGACGACCATCGGCGGGGCCGCGGAGCCACAGCCGATATTCAAAATGGTGCCCGTTTCAAAACCGAAGAAAAGCTTCATCGATTTCCAAAATGATGTGACGCTGGCGGATGTCGATCTGGCTTGGGCCGAAGGCTATCGCTCGGTCGAGCATCTCAAACGCTACACCACTTTGGGCATGGCCACCGATCAGGGCAAGCTCAGCAATATGGCCGCTTTGGGACGCTTGGCCGAAAAGCAGGGCGTTGCCATTCCGGAGGCTGGGCTGACCACATTTCGTCCGCCCTACACGCCCGTCACGATGGGCTTAATCGCAGGTGCAGGTGCGAAAGATGCGGGCGCGCATGTTCGCCGCCTTGCCTTATATGAACTGCACGCGGCGAAGAATCCAATCTGGCAACCCTTGGGCTATTGGTTCCGCCCGCGCGCTTATCCCAATGGCGGCGAAACATTGGCGCAAGCAGCGCTGCGTGAGGCAAAGGCCGTGCGCAACAATGTCGGTATGACCGACGTGTCCACCTTGGCAAAATTTGAAGTCAGCGGCCCCGATGCGGCGGCTTTCTTGGAAATCATCTGCGCCACCACGGTGAGCAAACTCGCCGTCGGGCGTGGCCGCTACACCTTCATGCTGCGCGAGGATGGCATTGTCTTTGATGACGGCACAGTGTGGCGCTTGGATGAGAATCGCTATCTCCTCACCAGCTCAACTGGCGGCGCAGACCGAATGGCGACGCATATCTCTTATGTCCGGCAATATCTGTGCCCGCATTTGCGCGTTTCTGCCGTCAATGTGCAGGAACATTATGCCGGCATTGCAATCGCCGGACCAACGGCAAAAGCGGTGCTCGCCGCTTTAATCGGTGAAGAGCCGCCCCGCCACATGTCGACCGTTCCGGCAGTCATCGCGGGCGTTCCGGTCATCATCTTGGCCGCCAGCTATAGCGGCGAACGCGCGTTCGAAATCTATATTACAGCCAGCGACGCCGCAACGGTCTGGGCCGTGTGCGAGACGCAAGTGATGACAGTCGGCGGCGCGTTATACGGGCTGGAGGCGATGGAGTTTCTGCGCATTGAAAAGGGCCATTTGGTCGTCGGCGGCGAAGTCGATGGGCGCATGACGCCGTATGATCTGGCGCTCGACAAGATGCTCAACAAGGCGGGTGGATATATTGGCGCATCGGGCCTTGCCCGTCCCGCTTTGTCCGAAAACGGGCGGCGCCAGTTGGTTGGGTTGGAGGCGATTGCGCGCGATATTCCAGAAGGGTCGATGCTCATACCCAGCGAAGGAGCCTCGCCGCAGGGCCATGTCAGTGCGGCGGCTTTCCGCATCATCGAGGGCGGGTCGGTTGCGCTGGGCCAATTGGTCGATGGCTTTAGCCGTCATGGCGAAATCCTTATCGCTTCGTCCCCCACACGCGGCCAAAAAGCACGTGTCCGCGTTGTCGCACCCCATTTTTATGATTCAGCGGTAAAGCGTTACCTTGACTGAAGTGACGATCACGACCCTGCCCGCCGCCCCGCTACATGTGCTTGAAATTTGGAACAACGCAGCTTCTGTCGCGAAACGATTTAAAGCAGTGATGGGCTTTGCACTGCCAGCGACCGGACGGTCAGGTGGCAGCGATGCACTTCGTTTGATCCGCTTTGAACCCACCGTGTGGTTGGTAGAAGGCGATGCGTCGGCACTGTCCGCCATATTGGCCGATGACGGCGCGGTAACCGCCATAGGCGGCGGGATTGTCCGCATACGCCTTTCAGGGTCCGGTTGGCGGACCTTGCTGATGGAAGGCGGTGTCTTCGACGCAGAAGACCCCGCATTCAGCGCAGGATGCAGTGCGGCGACAATCATCGACCATGTTAATGTGCGTCTGCATGTTATCAGTGACAATGCGTGCGACGCCTATGTGCCCTTAAGCTTCAGTCAGGGCCTGCTGCATTTTTGGAAGCAAGCTGCGGGGAGTGGACAGGAAGATAGTCGCTAAAAAATACGTGTAAGCGATAACCTCAGCACGACAATCGTCGTTATGTTTTAAGCGAGGGATGATATGGTTAGCAGGTCTGCAACCCTCTTGTGCGCTTGGGTGGCTTTGAGCGCCGCTGCCAACACGCCTGACTATCCGGCATCGGCGATCGCTTTGGACGCAACCATTGAAGATCAATATGCTTATCTAGATAAACTTCCCGGTGGCACATTACCCCAGTCCGCAACGCTTAATGCACAGCGTGCTGCGGTTCATGATGAGAATACTCTGCTGCGGTATGCCGAGAACAGGATGATTTCGCTGGCGGATCATCATGCCATAACCTGCAGTTCATTCAACGACAGTTGGGCGGTGGTGCCAACATATGCCGATCTTTGGGTCGTGAGTCACGACGGGCGATATGTTATCGACGCTGTGCGCGAAGGAAGCCCGGCGGCACTTGCCGGTATTCAACCAGGCAATGCGCTGATGGCCATAGATGGCGTTGAAACGTCGTCGGCCGTTAGTGCCTTTTGGAGAGATCTCGGGCTTGCAATCAATCCAGCCCGTGCAGACTTTGCTGCACGCATGCTCGCCGCTGGTCGACGTGACCGTTCTAGGTGGTTAAGCATTGCCGACGCCGCGGGAAGGGTACGTCAACTGACCTTACCATCGCTGTATTCTGTCATATCCGAGCAACGTCCTCCACTGACTAGCTTTACGAACCAAGCGCGCACTGTCATCCGTTTCAACAACAGTCTAGGCGATGACAAAACCATCGCCGCCTTTGATTCCGCGATGCAACTTATCCCACTCAATCACGAAGTCATTCTCGATCACCGCAATACCCCATCAGGAGGAAATACAACAGTCGCAAGGGCAGTCTTGGGTTGGTTTACAAACGAGCCACATGGCTATCAGGTCCACAACCGTCCCATCGAAGAGCGAGAAACCGGTATCGCTCGGCAATGGATCGAGCAGGTGCTGCCGCGTAACGGAAAGTATCGTCGAGGGCTGCCGACTATCTGGGTCGGGCGCTGGACGGGAAGTATGGGCGAAGGACTGGCGGTTGGATTTGCATCAATGCGAGCAGAAGTTCGCGGCGGCCCGATGGCTCAGCTAAACGGATGAGTTGAAGACTTAAAGATTGGCTATTCAGACATGTGCGTCAAGTTGCCCAATGAGCGCTTGATGACGACCATCCATACGCCGCGCGAGCAATTTCTATCGAGTCCAATGCCCTGAAAAGATCCGATTTTCGGCCATCAATTTATGAACAGGAACGAACGCAAAGCTCTCATGTCTCGAATGTCTGCTTTTGGTGATTGCTCGCCCCCCTGCCGCTAAAAATCTAAATGTTTGCCAGATGTCACGCCCCTTTGAGTTACTTCCCGGCTCCCAAATGCTGCAAGGTCATGCCGCGGGCGCGGCGTTGCTGGAACCCCTTCCACAGAGTCACATCCGGCCCGCCGGGGCTATAGGCGCCCCAGGACGTGCCAGCTGGTGCCTTCCATGTTCCAACATCAGAATCTTCGACCGGAACATCCAGATAGGCCTGTTTGTCGCGTGCGCCGCGCAGATGCAGGTCAAGGAATGCGGTGATGAAGTGGAGGTTTATCGCGGTGATGCGGTCTTTGCGCCAAATCGGGTCTTCAAACCAATCAATATCCCACAGCGTCCGGCGCATATCCGCAGGCGCGGGGTTGAGCCCAATGGCATGGCCCGCCTGTTTGAGGGTCAGCAAATATCGGTCACTGTTCACCGTTTGCGCAAAGAAGGATTTAGCAGCCTTTTCATATCCCACCGTCGGATCCTGATCGCCCGCAATCAGGAGCAGAGGTGCCGTAATTTCTGCCAGCCCCTGTTTCCCCCAGGCACTCGCATCACCGCCCCCTGCGGGCGCCAGCGCGACAATCGCCTTCACGCCGGGCACTTTGGCGAGGGACGCATTAGCACTGCCCCGCGCAATCTTCTTCAGCCAGCCATCGGCAACATAGTTCATAAAGGGATAGGCCGGGTCAAGGCTGGCGCCACCCGCCGTCAGCACGCCATAGCCCCCCTGTGAATAGCCAATCAGCGCGACATTTTCTGGGTCTATCTGCGCCCCCAAGCTTGCTCGCAATTGTGCTGCCACGAAACTAATGTCGACTGGTCGATTATAGGTGGGCGCTGCACTGACAATCGGTGCAGCAACATAACGGTTTGGGTCGACATGATGGATGGCCGCCACCACATAGCCCTTAGACGCCAAATTTTCGGTCAACCAGGTCATGACGCCCGGTTCATTGCCATAGCCGTGTGAGAAGATGACCAGCGGAAGGCCGCGCCCTGCCGGCTTTGCGTTGGCAATTGCCAAGCCAAGCTGTGCAAAGGCGACCGGCGGCAGGGGTGGTTCCCCCCACAAAGAGCCGCGATAGGTGACCGCCTTTTGCCCTTTGCGGACCTCGGCCGGATACCAGATATCCACCTTTATCGACCGATCACGCAGGGCGACCGCGCCCGTCTTGGGATCGGGATGTTCCAAGTCTGGCTGGGCCTTATGGACAAAGGTAACAGACCGGAACCCGACACCACTCCGCCCAATAGCCGCAAGCTCTGGCCCATCGACGCCGATATTGGACGGGATCTGCTGAACCGTCTCCGCCACTGCCGGCGATGCCAGCCCCAGCATCAGACCGAAAAGGATGTTACGCTTCATTGCTGGTCACCGACGCACTTGGCCATCTCAACTGCTCCTCAATCCATGGATATTCTGATGTCACGCTGGAAAATGTCTTTTCGCGCAAAACCCGCTGACAAACGGACGCTGTCAGCTTCGGAATGTCGCCCAGTTCCCCCGCGCGCGCAACAACTTGCACCTGTCGTGCAAACCGCCCCCGTGTCATCGGTTCAGGCCGGAGGTGGGGCAGCAATTCAGGCACAGCGGCAAGGCACACTGGCGTGGTAATCGTCCAGCCGAGCCCTGCTGCCACCAGACCCAATTGTTGGTGGGAAGATTCCACCTCAATCAGATGCGGCAGCTTCAACTTCATACGGACAATCTGGCGCTCAATCTGCTGGCCCGTGCCCGTCAGGCGAGAAAAGCGGATAAGCGGGAGCGAAGCCTTTTCATCCGTGATGTCGGTAGACCCTTGGTAGCGCGCCGGAAAAACGAGGATGAAACTCTCTTCGATAAAGGGATGCAGCTCCAGCGCGCCGCGATATTCAAGGTTGAAGCTCCCCGTCACCAGCATATCAATATCGCGGGCCAGAAACTCTGCCTGATGCTCCATTGAAATGCCGGAACGGATATTCCAACGAATGGCGCGGCCGCCAAGCTCATTCAAAATGGGCGTCGTGAGTTCATTGGCAAGGCTGAACGACATCGCCACCGTCAGGCTCGAAATCGGCAGATTTGCACCCCCGCGCACCTCGTCATAGGTGGATCGAGCCTGTGCGAATAGGGTTTGTCCACGGGCGAATAGCGCTTTGCCGCTTGCCGTAAGGCCCATGGGCCGCATGGTTCGGTCAAACAGGGGCGCGCCAATGCCCAATTCCAGCTTCGCAATTGTCTGCGACACGGCGGATTGCGTCACCTGCAAATGGGTGGCGCATTGTGACATGCCCCCCAGTTCAACAGTCATGACAAAGACTTCAAGAGCGTGAAGATCAAATTCCTGAGGAAGCTTCATCGATATGCGCCCTGTGCAATTCCGAATTGGTACTATTAACGGTGCTAATAGTACCGCATAGTCACCGCACAGTCCCTATGCCTTTTCGTTATCCGTCCTTGCAAAATTAAGGGCGTTGCACGGATGCATCACTGCGCGTCACACGCCCCGCCCCGGCAGACTGTTCATTCCTTCATTTTGTGGAATGATCAGCCTTCCAGTCCATGGCAGCGCGCACCCGCCGCTCAACCGATGGGTGGGAGTAGAACAGTGCCTCTGCCACCGGGTTCGGCCTTGGGTCCCGATATTCGGCCGTTTTAACCAAGGCGCTCGCCAAAGCATCAGGCAGATTGACGGTGCGCAGAGAATAGGCGTCCGCTGCACTTACTGCCGTGCGGGTCATCCCATTCATAATGGGAGAAGCAATCAACCAAAAAACAGACATGATAAAGACCAGAACCGGAAATCCGACAGGGTCTTCAAGCTTAGCCGTGCTCCCCAAAAGGCGCGCAAAGCGTCCAAATAAGCGGTCTGCGAGGAAGAACAGCTTGATTGCGAGCGCGGAGATCACCCCAACCGAGCGCCAGACATGACCAAGCACATAATGGCCAACCTCATGGCCTGTCACAGCCTTCACCTCCTCCAGCGACGCCTTGCCAAGAGCAACGTCGGAAATGGCGATCCGCGCAGAGCCGAATGCACCGGATACATTGGCCGTAAAGTTATTTGATTGGCGCGACCCATCAAACACGAACAGGCGATCATGCGGAATTTTGGCCTCATCCGCCATCTTCAACAGTGCCACACGAACGGGGCCTTCGGGAACTGGCTCATAACTGTTGAGCAAGGGCTCAATGAAGATCGGCGATAGGAGCAGAATGACAGCAACCGAAAGCGCAGCCAGCCCGCCAGACCATATCCACCAACGGCGTCCCGCCTTGCGGATAAGGGCATAGACCCCGAGAAAGAACAGTCCGCCGAGGAGTGTATTTATCCCAACCGCAATCGCCCCCTGCCCCAGAAAATCGGCCAGCGGCTGACTTGTCCGACCATATTGGGTTTCCCGCCACCAGTCGGTGTATAGCCCCCATGGCAATGTGATCAGGGAAGAGAGCAGAAGGAAGGCAGCACATATCGCCCAAGTCCGAAATGCAAAGCCGCGATTGGCCATTTTTGCCGAGAGCTTGTCCAAAATGCCAAGGCGAATGACGATCCCGCTGGTGAGCCCTGTGACAACAAGACCCCAGAGCAACAGCCAATGTCCGCCGCTTGTGTAGGCCGCGGCCTTGTCCAAAGCAGCCGGGCCAAGGCCATTAATATAGGTCGCTGTCGCAGCGGCTGGATCAAACGTCATGCTCCACTCTCCCCACATCTGTATTATCTTGATAATACAGATGCTCAAGCACGAGCCAAATAGCTCCGAACTGAATTAAATTCATTTCTTAACGGATTGAATTTACGCTATTCTTGCGCCCTGTCGGCGCAGCTCTTGCTGAACAGCCCCGACATCAACCTCGGCAAAATCCGTCCCCGATTTGACCGAAATGGCCGCCGCAACGCCCGCGCCCTGCCCGGCCACGGCGCAGCACATCATGTTCCGCACGGCCGCATGGCTGACTTTGTCACCGCCGATTGTGCGCCCGGTCACAATCAGGTTCTTAATCTCCTTGGGAAGCATGGATCGATAAGGGACATGAAAATAGCGGCCTGTCGTCGGGAGGATCAGATAGCCATAGCCGTCGATAAATTCTGGGAAGATGCCGATGCTATCGTCGAAGCGGGCTTCGCCGCGCACATCCTCCCCGGTCAGATTATAGGCCGCCTTAATCTTGCGGGTGTCCCTGATGCCCAAGGTCATGCCAAAGTTGCGTAACTTTGCCGTCTCACAACCCGGCATGAAGGCCTGAAGCGCATTCACTGCATGCATCGCCTGTTTGCGCCCCGCCATCTCGCCATGGGTCAGCGCATCTGGATCGGTCCCATCCAGATAGAGATGCACCATGTTCAGATAGGTCAAATCCCCTTGATCAGACACGGTGCCCCATGTGCCCGCAATCGTCGCCAAGCTGTCGGGAATGAGGCCCGCCTCCAGCGCTTTTTTGAAGGGTTTACGCAAGAAAGGGGAGAACATGTCATCCTCTTTCCCATCGGTCGTGACTTCCCACTCTCCTCCAACAGCCCAATCCCCATAGGTTTGGGGATCCGCTTTGACGGCGTCGATAAAGCGCGTCTTGTTCACCCCGCACATAGAAAACATGACGGAGACAGACATCATCTCATCCACCGGATGCTTGTGGGTCGGCGCGCCTGCCCGATGGGCAATATCAGCATCCCCCGTGGCGTCGATCACCCGCTTGGCCAGGATCGCTTCGCGCCCTGCCTTGCTCTCGACGATGACACCCCGGATCGCATCGCCTTCCATGATCGGCGCGACGAAGAGGCGGTGCAGCATTGGGATCACGCCAGCCTCTTCAACCAGTGTATCGGCAACGAACTTAAACCCTTCAGCGTCCAGACTGTGGCTGATCGATTGTGGTTCGGGCATAGCCGCGCCCATTTGCTTGGCGCGCTCTTCAAATTCCCGCCCAATGCCTTCGCTGTCGATCGTCTCCGGGTGGCGATACCAAGCAAAGCCTTCCACGCCGACCTGCGTTATATTTCCGCCAAAACAGCCATATCGTTCCAGCAAGATGGTCTCCACCCCTGCCCTTGCCGACGCAAGTGCCGCCGCCAGCCCGCCGGGGCCAGAGCCGACGACAAGAACATCGGTTTCCCGAATAACATCTACCTGGCGCGCTGGTTCTAAGATGTTGCGGGTCATCTTTGGGTTTTTTCCCAATTCGGGGCCTCATAATAGGGGGCATTGGACGGAGCGAGCATTGGCTTTCCCAAAATATGATCTGCGCCCTTTTCCCCAATCATGATTGTTGGGGCATTGAGATTACCCGAGGTGATGGAGGGCATGACAGAGCTGTCGACAATGTGCAGGCCCGTGACGCCGATGACCCGCAATTCCGGATCAACGACTGCCATTGGGTCATCGGGGGAACCCATTTTGCAGGTGCAGGATGGATGAAGCGCGCTTTCCACCTTCTCAGCAATAAAGGCATCAATCGCCTCATCGCTGGTGCAATCCTCGCCCGGTTGAATTTCGCGGCCGCGCCAAGGGGCAAAGGCCGGCTGCTGAAAAATCTCGCGCGTCAGGCGCACACAGGCCCGCATATCCACCCAATCATCAGGGTGGCTCATATAATTGAACTTGATCGCCGGGCTGTCATGCGGGTCGGCGCTGCGCAACGTGACGCTGCCGCGACTTTTCGATCGCATTGGCCCGACATGGGCTTGAAACCCATGCTCAGTTGCCAGCGCACTGCCATCATAGTTAATCGCCATGGGGAAGAAGTGATATTGAATATCGGGATAGGGAATTCCCGCCCGGCTGCGGATAACGCCACAGCTTTCAAACTGATTGCTGGCACCAAGCCCCCGACGCAGGAAGAGCCACTGCGCCCCGATCATCGCCTTACCCAGCAAATTGGATTGGCCGAACAGCGTGACGGGCTTGGTGCAGGCCATTTGGAAGTAAAATTCCAGATGATCCTGCAAATTCGCGCCGACGCCAGGCCTGTCCGCGACAATGGCGATGCCATGTTCTTTCAGCTCCTGAGCCGGGCCGATGCCTGAGAG
>JBJTAW010000072.1:0-3873 GCA_046091025.1 Chakrabartia sp.
CCGAAATTGCCCTGACCATCCATCAGCGGCAGGCGCATGGACCAATCCTGCGCCAGACGCGCCAGGGCATCATAAATAGAACTATCGCCGTGCGGGTGATAATTACCCATCACGTCGCCGACGATCTTTGCAGATTTGCGATAGGGACGGCCCGGAACAAAGCCACCTTCTTGGGCGGCAAAGAGTATGCGCCGATGAACTGGCTTTAATCCATCGCGCACATCAGGAAGTGCGCGGGACACAATAACGGACATCGCATAGTCGAGATAACTGGACTTCATTTCGTCCACGATGTTGATGGGCGAAATGTCCGAAGGATCGGCGACTAAGGGCTCGTCAGTGCTCAAAAAAAGATCTTTCCAAACGGTGGATTGACTATGCCTTTTGACTAGTCTGCTCTGCCTCAAAATACCAGTAAGATTGCATGAATGATGATTGTTTCTGTGGACTGGTTCAAACCCGGTTCATCTCATCAAGATAATGTGAGATCTGGTTTCCCTTGTGCGCGGCATGCGAACGCTTTAGCGCGTCCGCCATATCGAGATAAGGAGCCGGATTCGGTCCGGTGCTTAGGAGGATGTAATGAAGATCAAAGGTTTTCGCGCAGCATTGGCTTTCGCACTCGTAACGGGCATCGCCGCGCCAATTGGGGTTGCTCCAGCTCTTGCTCAAAAAGGTGAGAAGAAGGCGCCACAGCGGGTCTGGAAGCTGAGTAAGGAATTTCGTCTCGCTTTTGTCGCCGCTGACACGGCTGTTAAGGCAAGCGCTCCAGATGCGTTGGCAAAGGTACAGGCCGCGGAAGCGCTGGCTAAGGAAGCGGATGAAAAATACATTGCGAGCTCACTTCGGCTGAATGTGGGTCAGGCGACGAAGGACAGCAAGCTCCAGTTTGATGGTGTTGTTGGCATGATCGAAAGCGGTTCAGCTGCTCCGGCCGATGCGCCAAAGCTGAATTTCGCGGCGGGTCAGCTGGCCTATCAGGCCTCAAATTTCGAGGCAGCCAAGCGCTATATTGGCGAAGCAATTCGTCTGGGCATTGAAGATTTAAATGCGCGGCTTTTAGTCGCCGAAGCCAATTTCAAGACAAACACGACTGCAGAAGGCTTAAACGCTCTTCGGGCGGCCATTGAAGCCGAAACACAGGCGGGCCGGAAGGCCCCCGTAGAATGGTATGGCCGCGGGGCAGGCATGGCGTATCGCGCCAAACTGAATGCGGAGACCGCACAATGGACGCGCATGCAGGTTGCCGCCTACCCAACAGCGGAAAATTGGCGCAGCGCGCTTGTCATTTTTCGCGACGGTAGCAAGTTCGATAATCAGGCGCTCTTAGATCTGTTTCGTCTGATGCATGATACAAAGGCGCTGGCGGGTGAGCGCGACTTCTTCGAATATGCCTCTTTGGCGACGTTGGTTGCGCTGCCGGGTGAAGCCCGCAGCGTGATTGAAGAAGGCTTCGCATCGGGCGCCGTCAACAAAACAAGCCGCGCGGTTAATGAGCGCCTTTCCGATGCCAAGGCCCGCATAACTGCCGATAGAGCCTCTGTCAGCACGGATGAAAAGCGCGCCGCAACGGCCGCAGATGGCCGTTTGGCCGCCAATACGGGCAGTGCCTACCTTGCCTATGGCGACTATGCAAAAGCGATAGATCTCTTCCGCCTTGCCCAGAAAAAGGGTGGTATTGACGCAGACACCGTTCAAACACGGCTTGGTATCGCTTTAGCGCGCCTGGGTCAGAAAGATGCAGCGCGCGAGGCCTTCAAGGCTGTGACGGGCGCAGAGCGCAAGGAAATTGCCAATTTCTGGTTGCTTTATCTCGATCAGCAAGTCTGATCGGCATTCTTTGAGGTTTCAAAGGGGCTCTGGTCGAAAAGGCCGGGGCCCCTTTATTTTTGTACGACGGGCACACCTGGCACATTCTTTGACGTCCGGATTGTCAGAGATGTTTTGACCCCCGCAACATGGGGGGCTGTCGTCAAGGATGTTGTCAGAAATTCTTGGAACTCCTGCAAATCGCGAGCAACAATCTTCAGAACAAAATCGATTTCACCATTGAGCATGTGGCATTCGCGCACGGGGGCGAGACTTGCGACATGCTCTTCAAATTCTCTCAAATCAGATTCGGCCTGGCTCTTCAGGCTCACCAACGCAAAAACTGTAATGGTATAGCCTAGGCGCATCGGATTGAGCTGGGCATGATACCCCTCAATCACGCCATCTTCTTCAAGGGTGCGTACGCGGCGTAAGCAGGGTGGGGCGGTCAGCCCGACCCGACCAGCAAGGTCAACATTGGTCATTCGGCCGTCATTTTGCAGTTCGGACAAAATGTGCAAATCGATCGAATCGAAACCGTTGTGCGGCATCACGTTATTTCCGTTCTTGATATACCCTTTGTATATAATAATATTTCATTACTTTGCAATCTGGAATGGGCTGGCCCAATTGGAGGGCGCAGCAATATCTTCAGCGGGAAGGAAGGTTCTTGCGCCAACGCCAAAGGGTCCGCTATCGCCCGTTGACGGCTGGTGGGGCCTGTAGCTCAAGGGTAGAGCAGGCCGCTCATAACGGCTCGGTTGCGGGTTCGAATCCTGCCGGGCCCACCAAAAGACTTGCGGTTACCGCAGGGACGGTTATGGCGACTGGTGTCGGGGAGTAGCGCAGCCTGGTAGCGCATCTGCTTTGGGAGCAGAGGGTCGCAGGTTCGAATCCTGTCTCCCCGACCATTGATCCGCCAGTTGCTTTAGATGCTGTTTAAGGTCTAGGAAGCTGACATGGTGAGCGCAGCCGCAGGCGGTTCCCAGACTTCATCCATCGGTATCTCTATCATCATGCTGAGGCCAGTTATGGTCCATTTGGTGACGAGGGTTCCGCGCATCTGTTCCTCTACAGAGCTGCGGATAACCGTCCAACCAAAGCCTGCTCGATCTGGCTCTTTCGTGGGAGGGCCATTCCATTCTTGCCACCTAAAACAGAGTTTATCTTCTGGAGCTGTTGTGCATGACCAGCTGATTTGAACTCGACCATTTGAGGCGGTCAATGAGCCCTGAGCCTAGGTCGATTCCCTCATCCCTGCCAAAATATGGCAATATCATGTAACGTCATTGTCGGGTATATCATTTAGAAATAATTAACTAGCATAAATTAGTTAAACTTGGCTTCGGCGGCACAATGGCCCGATGCCCTAGACTTATTGGCCAATCTTATCGGCAGGCTCGCTGGCTGAAGGTGCAGTGTCTGCTTCAATTTCGGCAATCTGCCGATTGACGCTGTCGTCGGCTGCTTGTTGCAGTTCGTTTGAACGATTTTTGATTTCGGCCAAGCTTTCTTGCTCAGGCACCGTCTGATCCGTGATCTTCTGGCATCCCGTCAGAACAACTAGGGCGAGCGCGGCGACGCAAGGAACAATTTTTGAATACCTGAGCATGAGCTAACTCGATGATGCGGGTTTGCCAAGGCGGTTTTGCTGGGCTAGTGCGCGGGTCAAATCCGACACTGAAACGAGAGAAACGACCCATGGCCGCGCAATATGCCTTTGTCATGAAGGGAATGACCAAATCCTTTCCCGGCGCTCAAAAACCCGTTCTGAGCGACATTAACTTGCAATTTTATCAGGGTGCCAAGATCGGCATTGTCGGTCCCAATGGCGCGGGTAAATCGACGCTCATTAAGATCATGGCGGGGATTGATACCGATTTTACAGGTGAAGCCTGGCCAGGTGAAAACATCACAGTTGGCTATTTGCCGCAGGAGCCGCAGCTCGACCCGACCAAGACGGTGTTGGAAAACGTCAAGGATGGCGCGCGCGAAACCGCCGATATGGTGGATCGCTATAATGAGATTTCGGCCCTAATGGCGGAGCCTGACGCGGATTTTGAC
>JBJTAW010000073.1:0-5942 GCA_046091025.1 Chakrabartia sp.
GGCAAGGCCAAAATCGCTATCGAGGCTGCGTTCATGCACTTCGTCAAACAAGACGGCCGATACGCCCGCCAGTTCGGGATCCGCCTGTATCCGGTTGCGGAAAATGCCTTCGGTCAAAACAAGGATACGCGTGCCCGCCGAGTGTCGGCTTTCCATGCGGGTTGCATAGCCCACAAGCGACCCAATGGGCGTGTTCAATTGGTCTGAGATGCGCTCTGCCGCCGCGCGCGCGGCAAGGCGGCGGGGGGAGAGCAACAGGATCTGCCCGGTGCACCAGGGCTGATCGAGAAGAGGGGGGGCGACAGCCGTTGTCTTGCCAGCCCCTGGCGGGGCAACGAGCACGGCATTGGGTTCAACGCCAAGCGTTGCCAATAAATCTGGCAGCACCTCATGAATTGGAAGCGTCACAGAGCCTTAATAGGCGCGAGCAATGGCAAATTCGACCGCCTCAATCAGCGCCGCCTTTGCCTTGCTTTGCGGGAAGGGGCCAAGCGCATCAATGGCGCGGCGGCCATAGAGCCGGGCTTTCTCAAATGTGTCGCCAATGGCGCCCATTTGGGTGACGAGGCTTTGGGCATGGGCCAGATCTTCATCTGACACGCGCCGCCCTTCCATAGCATCCGTCCAAAAGGCGCGGTCGGCATCGCTGCCGCGCGCCATCGCCAGAATGACAGGCAGAGTCATTTTGCCATCGCGGAAATCATCGCCCACACCCTTACCCATAGTCGCTGCATCCGACGTATAGTCGATCGCATCGTCGACAAGCTGGAAAGCAATGCCGAGATTGCGGCCATAGGCATCGAGCGCCAATTCCACCGACTCATCCCGCTCTGCAATGACAGCCGAGATGCGGCAGGCCGCTGCAAAGAGTGCGGCTGTTTTGGCGCCAATGATATCCAGATATTGGTCTTCGTGCGTCGCGACTTGGCGCTGGGCACTCAGCTGATTGACTTCGCCTTCGGAGATTACCGCACTTGCGCCAGAGAGGATTTTCAAAATCTTCAGGCTGCCATCTTCCACCATCAGTTCAAACGCACGGCTGAAGAGGAAATCCCCGACCAGCACGCTGGCAGAATTACCCCAGATGACATTTGCAGTCTTGCGACCCCGCCGCAGATCGGAATGATCGACAACATCATCATGCAGCAGCGTTGCGGTGTGAATAAATTCAACCGAGGCGGCGAGCCGATATTGGCGCGTGCCCGGATAATCGAGCAACGCACAGGTGGCGAGCGTGAGCATCGGGCGCATCCGCTTTCCACCGCTTGCAATCAAATGGCCCGACAATTCTGGGATCAGCGGAATCTGCGACTGCATCCGATCAAGAATCACAGCGTTGACCTGATTCATGCCGGAGGCCACAAGCGCGATCATGGGATCGAGCGAAGGGGCTGCAGAATTTGATAACCTGTGTATGGTCGCAGTCATGAAAAAGGGCCTTGGCGGCGGTTCACTGCAAAGGCAAGGGGAAGAGAGTTGCAAAGCAACGCATTTGACGAAACAGGGCAAATCATGACCGATGAAACTCTTCAGCGTTACCGTGAAAGCATCGATAACATCGATGCCGCGATCATCTATATGCTCGCCGAACGGTTTAAAGTGACCCAAAGCGTGGGCGAGTTTAAGGCCAAATCCGGGCTTCCGGCAGCCGATTCGGGGCGGGAGCAGCGGCAGATTGAACGGCTACGTCGCCTTGCGACCGATGCGAACCTTGACCCAGAGTTTTCGGAGAAGTTTCTACGCTTCATCATTGATGAAGTTATTCGCCACCACCAGAAGATTAAGAATGCCAGCTAAAAGGCCTAGGCCTGACAGCATGGGCATAACCCCATTGTCGGTTACGCCTGATCGTCCTAGCTAAGACTTATGGCAGATCCCTATAACATTCTCGGTGTGGCCAAAGGCGCGAGCGAGGCTGATATCAAAAAGGCCTATCGCAAACTCGCCAAAGAGCTGCACCCCGATACCAACCGCGACGATCCCAAAGCCACGGAGCGATTTGCGCGGGTGACGGCGGCCTATGACTTTTTGTCAGACAAGGACAAGCGCGCCCAATTTGATCGCGGCGAAATTGATGAAAATGGCCAACCGCGCAATCCCTTTGCAGGCGGCAACCCTTTTGGCGGCGGACGCGGCGGCTTTCGCCAAGGGCCGGGTGGTGCCGAGTTCAGCGCGGACAGCATGGACTTTGGCGATATTTTCGACGGCCTATTTGGCGGACGTGGTCGGGGCGGCGCGCCCTTTGGCCGCCAAGCACCTCCCAAAGGGGCCAATGCTGCCTTTCGTCTGACCGTATCGCTTCCAGATGCGGCCACACTTGCCCCGCAACGGGTGACGCTCACCGATGGGAAAACGATCGAGCTCAAGCCCCCCCAAGGCCTTGCGTCGGGCATGCAGATGAAGCTTGCTGGCAAAGGCCATGATGGCCCCGGTGGCGCTGGAGATGCCCTCATCACCATTGATATCGCCCCCCACCCCTATTTCACGCGTGATGGCGACCATATCCGGATTGACCTGCCCATCACCTTGGTTGAGGCGGTGAAGGGAGGGCCGGTTAAAGTGCCGACCGTTGAGGGGCCGGTGATGCTCAACATTCCCAAAGGGTCTTCGTCGGGCAAGACGCTGCGGTTAAAGGGCCGGGGCTTTACCGTAAAGGGTGGCGCACGGGGCGACCAATTGGTGACTTTGGTTGTCGATCTGCCCGCCGCAGATGCCGCGCTGGAGGCCTTTGTTGAAGAATGGCAGGACGGCCGAAATCCGCGGGACAAGCTCGGCATTTGACCGGCATCCTCCCGCATTCACCGCAGACGCCCGAAGCACGGCGGCGGCTTGCTGTTGAAGAGGGGCAAAAGGATGCGCGTGTCGACAGGCACGGCGCCGTATCTATCGCCCTTCAGATTGCCCGCCGTGTCGTCATTGGGGTTTCAAATGACGGGGTCCTTCATGCGGGTAATTTTGCCTATCTTACATTGCTCACCGTCTTTCCCTTTTTCATTCTGATGGCCGCCGCCACGCAGATGATTGGGCGGCCCGATGAAAATCTGGCGCTCGTGCATTCAACACTGGCGACACTTCCGCCCGCGGTTGCCGCTTCATTGGAGGGTGCAGCGCGCGAGGTTCTTTTGGCGCGCACGGGCCCGCTGCTCTGGTTTGGGGCGGTGGTGGGTCTTTGGACGGTCAGCGGTTTTATTGAGACCATTAGAGACATATTGCGCCGGGCCTATGGCACGCGCCCGGGCCGCGCGTTCTGGCATTCTCGACTGGCCTCCCTCTTGCTTTCTTTTGCTTCGGTTTTCCTTTTACTCGCGGCTCTTGCTGCCCAGCTTGCGGTGACCGCCATAGAGGAGTTGGCGGTGCGCTTCATCCCGCAAAGCGTCGGGCGCCTTTCACTCCAGATCGGCTGGCTCTCCACATCCTTTGCCGTGTTTTGTGGATTATTTGTGATTTTTTGGACGCTGGCTCCGTCCGCCTATCGAACCAGAGACTATCCGAAGTGGCCGGGCGCGCTGGTGACGACCCTCTGGTGGACAGGGGCATTGGCCCTTTTACCCCCCGCGCTTTCTCTTTTTGGCGGCTATGCGCTGACCTATGGCAGCCTGGCTGGCGTGATTATCGCTTTACTCTTTTTCTGGATCGTCGGATTCGGGCTTGTTATTGGGGCACATCTCAACGCGGCGCTGGCCAATCCGGCCCGAAAAGAACCGCGAAAAACAAAGAGTAAGAATGAAGGGAAGACATGATGGCAGGGTATATGGCGGGCAAAAGGGGGCTCATCATGGGGCTGGCGAATGACCGGAGCCTTGCATGGGGCATCGCCAAAAAGCTGAAGGAAGAGGGCGCTGAACTCGCCTTTTCCTATCAGGGAGAGGCGCTCGAAAAGCGTGTTCGCCCGCTGGCTGCAGAATTGGGCAGCGATTTCCTGATCGATTGCGATGTCGCCAATATGGACGATCTGGATAACGCCTTTGCAACGCTGGCGGCCCGCTGGCCAACAATTGACTTTGTCGTTCACGCCATTGGCTTTTCCGACAAGAATGAATTGCGTGGCCGCTATTGCGACACCAGCCTCGATAATTTCCTGATGACGATGAACATCAGCGTCTACAGCTTTACCGCCGTTGCCACGCGGGCCGCCGCGATGATGCCCAATGGCGGATCGCTGTTGACGCTCAGCTATTATGGTGCGGAAAAGGTTGTTCCGCATTATAACGTGATGGGCGTTGCCAAGTCTGCGCTCGAGACTTCGGTCAAATATCTGGCGGTTGATCTTGGCCATGACAATATTCGCGTCAATGCCGTCTCTGCCGGGCCGATCAAGACGCTCGCAGCCTCTGGCATTGGCGATTTCCGCTACATCATGAAGTGGAATGAGCTGAACAGCCCGCTCAAGCGTAACACGACGATTGAAGATGTCGGCGGGGCGGGGCTTTATCTGCTGTCCGACCTGTCAGCGGGTGTGACGGGCGAAACGCATCACGTCGATTGTGGTTATCATGTCGTGGGCATGAAAGCCGAAGACGCGCCCGATATTGCGCTGGCCTAAGGGTGCCTTGGCAAGGCGGGATCATGCTGACTGAGCGCCCCGCCTTGCAATAAGGGGCAAATCGCGGCATCGCTGAGGCCATGAGCTTTAATACCTTTGGCCGCGTACTCCGCTTTACCACCTGGGGCGAAAGCCATGGGCCCGCTTTGGGCGCTGTGGTGGATGGCTGCCCGCCGGGCCTTGCCCTGTCAGAAGCGGATATTCAGCCCTTTCTAGACAAGCGCCGCCCCGGCAGTTCGCGCTTTACCACGCAGCGGCAAGAGCCGGATGCCGTGCGCATCCTGTCTGGCGTGTTTGAAGGGCGGACGACGGGTACACCGATCAGCTTGATGATCGAAAATGTGGATCAACGGTCCAAGGATTATTCGGATGTCGCCAAGGCCTATCGGCCCGGCCATGCCGATTATAGCTATGACGCCAAATATGGCTTTCGCGATTATCGCGGTGGTGGACGATCCTCTGCACGCGAAACGGCAGCGCGGGTTGCCGCAGGCGGCGTTGCGCGCGCGATCCTCCCCGAAGTTGAGCTTCTTGCCTATGTGGTTGAGATTGGCGGAGACGCCATTAATCGCGACAATTTTGAAGCGAGCCAGATCGACAAGAACCCGTTCTTCTGCCCCGATGAGGCCGCGTCAGGCCGCTGGGAAAAGATGGTGGATGAAGCGCGCAAATCCGGCTCCTCGTTGGGCGCGGTTGTGGAATGTGTGGCAACGGGCGTCCCCGCTGGCTGGGGTGCGCCGCTTTATGCCAAGCTCGACAGTGAGCTGGCCGCTGCGATGATGAGCATTAATGCCGTCAAGGCAATGGAAATTGGCGCCGGCTTTGCCGCCGCGCGCCTACGCGGCGAAGAAAATGCCGACCCCATGCGCCCGGGCAGCAACGCGCCGGAATTTTTGGCGAATAATGCAGGCGGCATTGCCGGAGGAATCTCCACCGGCCAGCCTGTTATTGTGCGCGTGGCCTTTAAGCCTACCTCATCCATTCTAACCCCCGTTGAAACGGTAACGCGCGAGGGTGTGGCCGCTGAGATTGTGACCAAGGGCCGCCATGACCCCTGTGTCGGCATAAGGGGTGCGCCCGTGGTGGAGGCCATGATGGCGCTGGTATTGGCCGATCAGAAACTGCTCCACCGCGCCCAGTGCGGGTGACTTACCCAACTGAGACTTGCCCTCTCTCCTGCTTTTCCGCACAAGGCTGACAAGGCGTTTAAAAACAGGCCGTCAAGAGAGTAAAAGGCATGAGCGCATCCACAGCCGGAACCCCCCGTAGCGTTCGAATGCTGATGTGGACGCTCTTGATCGTCTAAATTTTCAACTGTCTGGACCGTCAGATCGTCCTCATTTTGGCGGAAGAACTCAGCCGCGATCTACAAGTGTCGGACGCGCAGAGTGGCCTGTTG
>JBJTAW010000074.1:0-3192 GCA_046091025.1 Chakrabartia sp.
CTTGCTGGCTCAGGAGCGGCTGTGCCACACGCCCTCATGCTGCCCAGGTTTCAGCCTCCCCGGTCTAGGCAGATGCCTAATTTTGCGAGCGGGCAGGAGGGTGGGCCCAGCACCAACTTCAGGGTGACGATTAAGCCGCGCCCGCCAGCCAATTCACCTGTGCCCCATGGGGGTGGACCATTGCCAATGTTTCGGTAACGCCCGTGCCCGGCCAGCAGCGCAGGCGCAATTCCGCTTGGGCGGCCCCCGGCCCCTGAAATTCAAGGCTGAGCCAAGCCAAAGGTGCAGCAGGCGTCGCCCGTGCGCCGGCCGTTTCAATCATATCGCGCACCGCCATGCGCCCTTCGGGTGAAAAATATTGAAGCGCGATGGAATGATAAATCACACGGGTGCGGCCTTCAGCTTGTGGCTCGGCCAACAAGGGCGGCAAAAGATCCAGCGCATTACCGCCAATGAGCGGCGGCCGCGCGCCCTTGGCCATGGCACTGGCCGTTTGCGTGCGGGTCATCCGTTCCCGCTGATCGGGCCAAATATAGGCCTGAAGATGCTCCGCCACCACATCATCGCTGACATCAAGCGGCAGAAGATCAATACCGACCCGATCCATCACCCGAACATCCACCACCGAAGGATTTGCCCCCTGCCAATCGGGCACCAATTGCAAGGGGGAGAGCATATCCCCCGCAACGGCCGACCCCAGACGATAGCCATAGAGATCCATATTGAGATTGAGGCCAGCGCTTGCGCCAATTTCAATCCATTCCATGCGCGGGCCAAAGCGGCGGGCAATATGCATCATGCCCGGCCAGAGCGCGGCCGAACGGGCCACTTCATTCGTCTGCGGTGGACTGTCGAGCCACTCACAAAGCCAGTCATCCCACCCTTCCAACACGCGGGAGAGGATGCGGGGCATATCCCCGGTTTGTCGCGTATACAGCTCTGTGAGCGCGGCATCTTTGCCAGAGCGAGCCAGTGCATGCAGCCCGCCTGCAATGCGCAAGGGCATTGCATCGCCAAGAGGGTCCCCCTCCCAACCAAGAATGCGCGCACCCGTCCGCGTGCTGCCATCCAAGATTACTCCAAGCGCGACAAGCACTTCCGCCGTCAGCGGAGAGCCAGCGGCCCGACATACATCCGCCAGTTGGCGAAACCCGGCTCGAATATGATCAGTCATGGCGCATAGCTTGCCCTCGATGCCCCACCCAAGTAAAGGCCACGCATCATGTCGCAGCCAATCATCTTCGCTATTCCCAAGGGCCGTATCCTCTCGGAGGCCCTGCCCTTGCTTGCTCAGGCCGGAATTGTGCCGGAAGCCGCCTTTAGCGACAAAGAGAGCCGGGCGCTGAAATTTGCGACAAATTGCCCGGAGATCAGCCTGATCCGAGTGCGCGCTTTTGATGTGGCGACCTTTGTCGCGCATGGCGCAGCGCAAATCGGCATTGTCGGATCTGACGTGATTGATGAATTTGATTATTCAGAGCTGTACGCCCCAGTTGATCTCAATATCGGGCATTGTCGCATTTCGGTGGCAGAGCCGGCCGAGCTGGCGGCAGCCGATGATTTGCGGGCTTGGAGCCATGTGCGCGTGGCCACCAAATATCCCAACCTCACCCGCAAGCATTTTTCTCAACGCGGCGTGCAGGCGGAGTGTGTCAAGCTGAATGGGGCGATGGAAATTGCCCCAGCACTTGGCCTGTCGAGCCGGATTGTTGACCTTGTCTCCTCTGGCAAGACATTGCAGGAAAATGGTCTGGTCGAAGTAGATGTGATTGCTCAGGTCTCGGCCCGACTGATCGTGAACCGGGCTGCGTTCAAAACCAACGCCGCCGTCGGTGCGCTGGTGGATGCCTTTAGAGCTGCGGTCCATGCTTAGGCTGGATGCCCGCGCGGCTGATTTTGCGGCCCGTTTTGAAGAACTGGTCAATTCCCGGCGTGAAGCCGATGCGGATGTGTCGCGCGATGTTGCGGCCATTGTCGCACGGGTGAAGGAGGAAGGCGATTCGGCCGTCGCCGATTACACGCGCCGGTTCGATGGGCATGATCTGGACTGGCGGATCAGCCTTGACGATTGCGCGGCGGCCTATGCCGCGCTCGACACTGGTTTGCGCGCCGCCCTCGATCTCGTCGCAGAGCGCATTCGCACCTATCATGCAAAACAAAAACCCGCCGATAGTGATGGCGTGGATGCAGCGGGCGTGCGGCTGGGTGCGCGCTGGCGGGCGGTTGATGCCGCTGGTGTCTATGTCCCCGGCGGGCGGGCAGCCTATCCCTCCTCCGTGCTAATGAACGCCATTCCGGCGCGCGTCGCGGGCGTTGATCGGCTTGTGATGGTGACCCCCACGCCCAAGGGAGAGATTAACCCGCTGGTGCTCGCGGCGGCGCATTTGGCCGGCGTGGATGAAGTCTGGCGGATTGGCGGGGCGCAGGCCATTGCCGCCCTTGCCTTTGGCACGCAGAGCATTGGCCGCGTGGATGTCATCACCGGCCCCGGCAATGCCTGGGTCGCAGAGGCCAAGCGTCAGCTTTATGGCGTTGTCGGCATTGATATGGTGGCTGGCCCGTCTGAAATTCTGGTCGTCGCCGATGGCGCGAACAATCCAGCCTGGATCGCCGCCGATCTGTTGAGCCAGGCTGAGCATGACCCGACCAGCCAATCCATCCTGATCACTGATGACGCAGACTTCGCAGACCGCGTGGCAGCCGAAGTCGCCACGCAGTTAAAGTCTCTGTCCACCGAGGCAACTGCGCGTGCCAGTTGGGATGCCAATGGCGCGATCATTCTGGTTGGCGATGTGATCGATGCTGTCCCGCTGATCGATGCGCTGGCGCCGGAACATCTGGAGCTTGCGGTTGAAGACCCGGAACCTGTGTTTCAGGCCGTGCGCCATGCCGGGTCCATTTTCCTTGGTCGGCACACACCAGAGGCCGTGGGCGATTATGTCGGCGGGCCAAACCATGTTCTGCCGACGGGCCGTCGGGCGCGCTTCTCCTCTGGCCTGTCGGTGGTTGATTTTTTGAAGCGCACCAGGTTTCTGGGATGCACGGCGGAGGCGATCCGCGCCATCGGCCCGGCTGCCGTGGCCCTTGCCCGGGCCGAGGGGCTTCCTGCCCATGCCCGTTCTGTTGAAGAAAGATTGCATCCATCAGCCTTGCCCGTTTCGCCGCCCGCCCCTTTGCCCTGATCCTCCAAAA
>JBJTAW010000075.1:0-8029 GCA_046091025.1 Chakrabartia sp.
CGGCTCAGCGTCATGCACAGAGGCTGCAAGAAGTGCCAATCGCCGTTTCTGCTTTCTCGGCTGAAGCTCTTGAAAAGCAGCAGATTAAGAACGCCAGCGATCTTCAGCTCACCTTGCCGAACGTGACCTTCACAAAGGGCAACTTCACAGGTTCGAGCTTCACCATCCGCGGCATTGGCGATTTGTGCGTTGGCGTTTCTTGCGACTCTGCAACTGCCATTCACTTGGACGGCACGCCGCTTCTCGCGACGCGTCTGTTCGAAACCGAATATTTTGATCTTGAGCGCGTCGAAGTGCTGCGTGGCCCGCAAGGCACGCTGTTCGGCCGCAATGCGACTTCAGGCGTGGTCAACTTCGTTCCGGTTCGTCCGGACCTGACGGCGTTCAAAGGCTCCGGCGAAATTGAATATGGCAATTTCAACTCGGTCAAGGCGAAGGGCGTCATCAATCTGCCGCTCTCCGACACGCTGGGCGCCCGTGTGTCTGGCTTCTATCTGAAGCGCGATGGCTACACGAACAATGTTTTCAACGGTAAGCAATTGGATGACCGCGATATGTATGCCGTTCGCGGGTCCGTGCGTTGGGAGCCGACCGACAGCACGACGATTGATCTCATGGGCTATTATTTCCGTGAAGATGACAACCGCATGCGCATTCAAAAGCAATTGTGTCAGCGCGATCCCACCGGCGTATTGGGCTGTCTGCCCAACGCGCGTGAATATGGCATGACCAACGCCAACTCGACATTTGTGGGCACATTGAGCTCACGCGAGTTTTTGGCGGTGAATGGCATTCCGTCGAGCTTGGGTCTTGGCAGCATTTATGGCGCTGATGTCTATGCCTGAGTTTTGAACCAGGCCGATGCGCGCACGGTGAGTACGTACCACACGCCGACCTATTTCACGTCGGAACAGCAATATCACGCGCGTATCAACCAAGAGTTTGGCGCAATTAACGTCCAACTCACGGGCTTCTACCACAAGGCTGCGGTTGACTCGTCGCAGGATTATAACCTGTCGGTTCAAAATCGTGCCGTCATGACTCCGGGCCTGACAGCGCTTGCCGGTTTGGCTGGCGGTGCGGGTGGCGCTGCTCTCGGATCCTATTTGAAGCCGATTTATGATGCGCTGACGCCAACGGGCCCTGCGGGAAATCTCTGCACGTCGCTCGCTGAGACGACGGGTACCGGCGCTTATGGCGGGTATAAAGTTTGCTCGGCTACGCCACAGGATTTTGACCGGTCGAACCAAGACAATAAGGATTGGTCGGTTGAAAGCATCATCACGTCCGATTTCGACGGCAAGTTCAATTTCTTGCTGGGCGGAATTTACATCAATGCGCAGTCGACCGAAAACAGCTATTATGTGAACTCGTTCGGGATTGATTATGTCACCGGCATTCTTGGCACCTTCACTGCCTTGGGCGGCGGGCGTCCAGCATCCTATCTTGCAACGCCGTACTTCCGGAACAACACGGATCAGTTCACCGTGAAGTCCTATGGCATCTTCGGTGAAGCCTATTATGAGTTTAATGATGCTGTGAAGCTGACCTTGGGTATGCGGTACAATAACGATAAGAAGTATGTGAAGGCTCGGTCCACGCTGGCGAGCTTCTTGGCGCCCTTTACCAGCACAAATGCCTATGACTCGCCTTTTTTTGCAGCATATGATGCTGATGCGGGCAGAACAGGTAACCAGGCCTGGGCGGAACGCAATGTCCGCTATAGCAAAATGACGGGTCGCGCCGTGCTTGATTGGAAGCTGAGCGATGACAATCTGCTCTATGCCTCCTATTCTCGCGGCTATAAGTCCGGCGGCATTAATCCGCCGCTGCAGCCGGTTTTCGCTGTGCCGGATTCCTTCTCACCAGAGACGGTGGATGCCTTTGAAATTGGCTCGAAGAACGTCTTTGCCAATGGCAAGTTCACCGTCAACGCAACCGCCTTCTACTATAAGTATAAGAAGTTGCAGCTAAGCCGCATCATCGCGCGCACCTCCGTCAATGACAATATCGATGCCGATATTTATGGTTTGGAACTGGAAAGCATTATCCGTCCAACGCGTGAATTGGCCATCAATCTTGGCGCTAGCTATCTGCACACCAAGGCTGGAGACTCGGGCGATCGTCTGTTCAACCCGCGTGATCCGTCGGCTGGCCGTTCTGACGCCGTCATCATCAAAGACATCACCAATGGCGCGAACTGCGTCGCTCTGTCGAAGACCGGCAGCGCTGCAAACGTGAATGCCTTTGTGACGGCTATCAACCAAGGCCTTGGTTTGCGAGCCCCCACAAGCTTTGGTGCCAATAGCGGCTTGAATGCCAATGGCGCTTTCAGCATCTGCAGTGTTTTGACAACGCAGGCTGCCGGTGCGCCTGGGACAGCCTTTGGCGGCATCACGATCTCCAACGGTGTGCCGATCAACGTCAAGGGCAACAAGTTGCCTCAGGCCCCGAACTATAAGTTCTCGGCTGGTGCGCAGTACACGGTGGAAATGGATAATGGCATGACGGTCGTCCCGCGTGCTGACCTGACTTACACTGGGGACAGCTATGGCAACATCTTCAATGGCCGGATCAACAAGATTGAGGGTTACACACAAGCCAATGCTCAGATCCAGTTGAACGGGCAGGATGATAAGTGGTTCATGCGCGCTTACATCCAGAACATCTTCGACAGTGCACCGATCACTGGTCTCTATGTGACGGACCAGTCTTCGGGTCTCTACACCAACATCTTTACGCTTGAACCGCGCCGCTACGGTGTTGCTGCCGGCTTCAAGTTCTAAGCGAAACCTCAAGGGGAGGTTGCCTGGCCCCGGTGCGCATGTCGCACCGGGGCTTTTTTCTGTCCCCATATCCGGTGGTTCTACCACAATCCCTAGTGGCAATTGTGCCTCGGCTCCCCTAATGGACGGTCATTCGAGTCACTCTATCAATGGGACGCAGGCCACATGATGCGCATTGCCATTGCCTCTGATCATGCCGCGCTCGACCTAAAGCGCGCGCTGTACGACTGGTTGACCGAGGCTGGGCATGAGGTGGCCGATCTTGGGCCCCATGATCCCACCAGTGTCGATTATCCTGATTATGGCTATAAACTTGCCGCCGCCGTCGCTGCGGGGGATGCAGAGCGCGGCATTGCGCTGTGTGGGTCTGGCATTGGCATTTCCATTGCCGTCAATCGCAACCCGGCTTGTCGCTGCGCATTGGTGTCAGAGCCCTTGTCGGCTCGGTTGTCGCGCGAACATAATGACGCCAATGTGTTGGCGCTTGGTGCCCGGCTGACCGGCATTGATATGGGCAAGGCCTGTATCGAAGCCTTTTTGAATACACCCTTTGGCGGCGACCGCCATGTGCGCCGCGTCACCAAATTGTCCAACCCTGTCTTTGCCAAGGATCCCGCATGAGCAGTAGCAACGCCGCCTCTTACACCGTCACCAAGGGCTTTTTCTCCCGCAGTCTGGCCGAGAGTGATCCGGAAATTGCAGGCTGGACCGGCAAGGAGCTGGACCGTCAGCGCGATAAGATTGAGCTGATTGCCTCCGAAAATATCTGCTCGCGCGCGGTGCTCGAAGCGCAAGGGTCAATCCTCACCAACAAATATGCCGAAGGCTATCCGGGTCGTCGCTATTATGGCGGCTGCGAATATGTGGATGAGATTGAAACTTTGGCGATTGAGCGCGCCAAGGCGCTGTTCGGCTGTAACTTTGCCAATGTGCAGCCCAATTCGGGCAGCCAGATGAACCAAGCGGTGTTCCTTGCGCTGTTGCAGCCGGGGGACAGCTTCATGGGTCTGGATCTGGCCGCTGGTGGCCATTTGACGCATGGATCGCCGGTCAACATGTCGGGCAAATGGTTCAACCCCATTCCCTATGGTGTACGCCGCGATGACCAGGTCATCGATATGGAGGAAGTCGCCCGGATTGCGCGGGAAAATAAGCCTAAGCTCATCATCTGCGGTGGCACGGCCTATTCCCGCTTTTGGGATTGGGCCCGTTTCCGCGAAATTGCGGATGAAGTGGGGGCGTATCTGCTCGCTGACATGTCGCATATATCGGGCCTCGTCGCGGGTGGCGCACACCCCAGCCCTGTGCCTCACGCCCATGTGACGACGACGACAACGCATAAGTCGCTGCGCGGCCCACGTTCGGGCATTATCCTCTCCAATGATGAAGCCTTGGCGAAGAAGTTTAACAGCGCGATCTTCCCCGGTCTTCAGGGCGGCCCGCTGATGCATATTGTGGCGGCCAAGGCGGTTGCCTTTGCCGAGGCGATGCAGCCGGAGTTTAAGGCATATGCCCAGGCTGTGGCGGCGAATGCCAAGGCGCTGGCGGCCGCCCTTCAGGAACAGGGGCTGGATATTGTGACCGGCGGCACCGACAATCATTCGATGCTGGTCGATTTGCGGCCGAAACAGGCCAAGGGCAAGCATGCCGAAAAGGCGCTCGACCGGGCGTCGATCACCTGCAACAAAAACAACATCCCTTATGATGATGAAAAGCCGACCCTCACCTCTGGCATTCGCTTGGGCACACCGGCGGGGACCACGCGGGGCTTTGGCCCGGAAGAATTCCGCCAGATCGGGCAGATGATTTCTGAAGTGGTGGATGGCCTGCGTAAAAATGGCGAAGCAGGTGATGCCCAGATTGAGGCGCATGTGCGCGACCGGGTGGAGGCAATGTGTGCCCGCTTCCCGATTTACGAAGGGCTTTGATCTTTGCGCTGCCCATTTTGCGCCCATGAGGACAGCCAGGTAAAGGATTCTCGTCCCACCGAGGATAATGGGGCCATTCGCAGGCGCCGTCAGTGCGAGGCGTGCGGCGCGCGCTTTACGACGTTTGAACGCATTCAGTTGCGCGAATTGACGGTCGTGAAGTCGGAAGGGCGGCGGCAAAGCTTTGATCGGGAAAAGCTGGAACGTTCTGTCACCATTGCGTGTCGCAAGCGGCCGATTGAGCCGGCCAAGATTGAACGTCTGGTCTCAGGTATTCAGCGCCAGTTGGAAACATCTGGCGAAAGCGAAGTCAGCGCATCCACCATTGGGGAATTGGTGATGGAAGGCCTCAAGGGGCTCGATAGCGTTGCCTATATCCGCTTTGCGTCTGTCTATCGTGATTTTACCGATCCGCGCGATTTTGAAGATTTTGCCGGCAGCATTGCCGAGGCGGCGCGCAAGTAACAATGCCCCCAATTTTCGTTCTTGTTCGGCCGCAACTTGGGGAGAATATCGGCAAGGCGGCCCGCGCCATGCTCAATTTCGGCCTGACCGAGATGCGCCTTGTGGCGCCGCGCGATGGCTGGCCCAATCCATCGGCTGGCCCCGCGGCGGCGGGTGCCGATGTCGTCCTTGAGAATGCCCAAGTCTTTGACAGCGTGGCTGAGGCGGTCGCGGATTGCGCGCATGTTTATGCAACAACGGTGCGCAAACGTGGCCTCATCAAACCCGTTGTGACTCCCGAAGTGGCGGCGCAGGACATCCATCATCAGGCCGGACGCACTGCCATTTTATTCGGGCCAGAACGCTCCGGTCTGGAAACGGATGATGTGACGCTGGCCCGTACGATCCTGACCGTGCCGATCAACCCGGATTTTGGCTCGCTCAATCTGGCTCAAGCGGTCATCCTCGTCGCCTATGAATGGTCCAAGCATGTCGTGCTGAAAAGCCCGACCCTTGTTGATCTGGACCCCCCGGCGCCGCAGGCGGAATTAGAGGGACTGATTGGCCATCTTGACGATATGCTGGCTGATACCGGCTATTTCTTCCCACCAGATCGGGTGCACGTAACCCGGCGGACGGTGCGCTCCGTGCTCACAAAGCCGGGTTGGAATGCCAATGAAATCCGCACCCTAAGGGGGGTTTTGAGTGCGCTGGAAGGCGTGCATCGGCGTCGAAGCACTTGACTCTTGGGGCCGTGGCGCTAATCGCCCGGTTTTCCGCAATTGACCCTGCACTCCGGTGAAGCAGGTGTCCGGCGAGTTTTTGGCTCGTTGCGCGGTTCCGGAACCGAAACGAAACGCAATTGGAGAATGATCATGTCGAAGCGCCAGAGCGCCAAGCATAAGCTCGATCGCCGCATGGGCGAAAATATTTGGGGTCGTCCCAAATCCCCGGTGAACAAGCGTGAATATGGCCCCGGCCAGCACGGCCAGCGTCGCAAGGGCAAAGTATCCGACTATGGTATTCAGCTGCGCGCCAAGCAGAAGCTGAAGGGCTATTATGGCGACATCACCGAAAAGCAGTTTAAGCGCGCCTATCAAGAAGCCGACCGTATGGTGGGCGATACGTCGCAGAACCTGATCGGTCTGCTGGAGCGCCGTTTGGATGCGATTGTCTATCGCGCCAAGTTTGCCCCGACCATTTTCGCCGCGCGTCAGCTGGTCAACCACGGCCACATCCGCGTCAATGGCGACAAGTGCAATATCGCCTCGCGTCCGGTGAAGCCGGGCGATGAGATCAGCCTGGGCAATAAGGCACAGGAAATGGCGCTCGTCCTCGAAGCGCAGGGTCTCGCAGAGCGCGACATTCCTGATTATGTCGTTCCCGATGGCACCGCCAAGGTGACCTTCACGCGCGTCCCGACGCTTGATGAAGTGCCTTATCCGGTGAAGATGGAACCGAATCTGGTCGTCGAATTTTATTCGCGCTAAATTCTGGTCCAAACCCGATTTCGAAAGGGCGGTCCTTCGGGGCCGCCCTTTTTCGTTGTCGCCGCCGCCGCGCTTTGCCATCAGGGGCGCAGCATATTCTTTGGAGATTCCATGGCCCGTATCCAACCCCCTGAATGGGCGCTGCATGACAGCGTCTGGATCGGCTTTCCGAGTGCGGCTGATTTATGGCTAGAAGACCTTGAGGGCGCACAGGCGGAAGTCGCGGCCTTTGCCAATGCCGTCCATGCCGATGGGGCGGGTGAGACCGTCCGCCTCGTCTGTGCCAATGCACAGGCGCAAGACGCGGCGCGCGCCCTTGCGGCCCCCGGCGTTGAGATTGTGGCGGCCCCCTTTTTCGATATTTGGCTGCGCGATACCGGGCCGATCCTTGTCGCGGATGATGGCAAGCCCTTGGCCCTTGATTATCTCGGCAATGGGTGGGGCGGGAAGTATCCTTCCCCCTTGGATGATGATCTTGCCCGCGTCTTGTGCGCTGAGGCCGGTCTTGATCGCCAGACCCGCGATTGGGTGCTGGAAGGGGGCGCACTTGATGTCGATGGCGCGGGCCTGTGCGTGACGACCGGGCAATGCCTGCTCAACCCCAATCGCAACCCGAAATTGTCGCGGCGGGAGATTGAGGACAAGCTCTCGGCGGATCTCGGCCTGTCACACATCCTCTGGCTCGGCGTTGGCTTGCTCAATGACCATACGGACGGCCATGTCGATAACCTCGCCCGCTTTGTCGCCCCCGGCGTTCTGGCCCTGCCCGAAGCCTTTGGCGATGATGATCCCAATGCGGCCATTTTTGCCGATGCCCTGTCGCGCGCGCAGGATTGGCCGGTCGAGATTGTGCACATCCCGTCAGCTGGCCTGCATGTGGATGAAGATGGGGAGCCAATTCCAGCGAGCCATATGAATTTCTATATCGGCAATGCGACGGTCGTGGTGCCGACCTATGGTGGGCCGAGCGATGCCAAAGCAGTTGCCGCCATTGCCAAGCTCTTCCCCGACCGCGAGACTGTCGGCCTGCCTGCCACCCATATTCTAACAGGCGGCGGCAGCTTCCACTGCATCAGCCAGCAGGTGCCGCGGCTATAGGCCCCTCAACAGCGCCAGCCCTTGGCGACGGGTCCCGGTTCCAGAACGCGATCGGCATGGTCTACAAATTCGCAGAGTAGGGGCCGGGTGTCGCGCGGGTCGATAATATCTTCGATCCCGAATTTCTCGGCCGTGCGGAACGGGCTGCGGACGTCATTGAGGCGCTTTTGAATGTCCTTGAGCAGCGCCTTGGGATTGTCGCTGGCTTCCAGATCAGATTTATAGGCCGCCTCCAGCCCGCCTGAGATGGGCAGGCTCCCCCAATCGCCTGAGGGCCAAGCAT
>JBJTAW010000076.1:0-2905 GCA_046091025.1 Chakrabartia sp.
GTCCTTTTTTCAAAGACATTCCAGTGGCTTAGAGGCGCGAGACTCGCCGCTTACAGTTGCGGGGGCAGCCAAGGCTTGGCTCCTTTTCAGGGGCGCCACCTTGTTCCCTTTTCACCCCCCAGATGGGGGGACCTCGACAGACACGGACACTGGCCCCGCTGCGACTTTCTGTCAAACCCAAACCGCACCCTAGAGTGGTCTTTGCGCGCTGAATTTCGTATGAGCGGCTCTGATTTCGTTTCAGGAGCGATAAAATGTCAGCCGAGAGTGAGGCCGAACGCCGCCATAAAGAGAAAATGGCGAAGCGCAAACAAGTGCAAGACGCCGAAGTGGCCTCGAAGACGATTCGGGAAAAGGGGCTTCTGATCGTCCATACCGGCCCCGGCAAAGGCAAATCGACCGCCGCTTTCGGCCTCATCATGCGTGCGCTCGGCCATGAATGGTCGATTGGCGTCGTGCAATTCATCAAAGGCGCGTGGTCTACCGGCGAGCGCAAAGCGCTTGAGCGCTTCCCCGATCTTGTGCGCTGGCATTCGATGGGCGAGGGCTTCACGTGGGAAACACATGTCCGCGCGCGCGACATCGCAGCGGCGGAAGCCGCTTGGGCGAAAGCAAAGGAGCTGATGGCTGATCCCGCAATCCGCCTTTTGGTGCTCGATGAACTCAACATCGCTTTGCGTTATGACTATCTTCCGCTTGCGGCCGTGGTGGAGACGCTCAAAAACAAACGCGCCGATCTTCATGTCGTTGTCACAGGACGCAATGCGAAAGCGGAGCTTATCGAAGCGGCTGATCTTGTGACCGAGATGACGCTTGTCAAACACCACTTCGCCGCGGGCGTGAAAGCGCAAGAGGGAATCGAATTTTAATGACCGCGCGCGCATTGATGATTCAAGGCACGGGATCGGATGTCGGCAAATCGCTGATTGTTGCGGGGCTTTGTCGCGTCTTCGCGCGGCGCGGGCTTAGAGTGATGCCGTTCAAACCGCAAAACATGTCAAACAATGCGGCGGTGACTGCGGATGGCGGCGAGATTGGTCGTGCGCAAGCCTTGCAAGCGCGTGCCGCAGGTGTTGCCACAAGCGTTCATATGAATCCGGTTTTGCTCAAACCACAAAGCGAAATCGGGTCGCAAATTGTGGTGCAAGGCAAAGTGCAGGGCACGGCCAAAGCACGCGATTATCAAGCCTTGAAACCGAAATTGCTTGAAGCGGTGCTTGAGAGTTTTGCGCTGATCAAGCGTGATGCGGATCTCGTTTTGATTGAAGGCGCGGGCAGCGCGGCGGAAGTTAATTTGCGCGCCAATGACATTGCCAATATGGGTTTCGCACGCGCAGCCGATGTGCCGGTTGTGTTGCTTGGCGATATTGATCGCGGCGGCGTGATTGCGCAAATTGTTGGCACACGCGCGGTGATTGATGAAGCGGATGCCGCGATGATCAAAGGGTTTCTGGTCAATCGCTTTCGCGGTGATGCGTCTTTGTTTGAAGCGGGCATGCGGATCATCGCTGAGAAATCCGGTTGGCCGTCTTACGGGTTGATCCCTCATTTTCGCGACGCGTTTCGCTTGCCCGCGGAAGATGCTGTGGCACTTGATCGACGTCGCGCGTCAGGCGATGCACCGATCACGATTGCGGTTTTGCAATTACCGCGCATCTCGAACTTTGATGATTTTGATCCGCTCGCCGCGGAGCCATCGGTCAAATTGGTGATGGTCAAACGCGGCGAAGCGATTCCCGCTGAAGCGTCTTTGGTGATCATCCCCGGTTCGAAAGCCACAATTGCGGATCTTGCGGCGCTTCGTGAAGCGGGATGGGATATTGATTTAGAAGCCCATCTCAGACGTGGCGGCAAAGTGCTTGGCCTTTGTGGCGGCTATCAAATGCTTGGCACAATGATTGATGATCCGCATGGCATTGAAGGGCCTGCATCACGCGTTGAAGGGTTAGGCCTTCTTGATGTTGAAACCGTGATGGCGCCGAAAAAAACACTGCTCTCAGTCACCGGTCATTTGATTGAAAACCAATCGCGCTTTCATGGTTATGAAATGCATATTGGAGTCACAAATGGCGCTGATTGTGAGCGGCCGCTTTTGCGCTTTGATGATGGACGTTTGGATGGTGCGACGTCAAAAACGCATCTCGTGCGCGGCATTTATGTGCATGGAATTTTTGCCGATGATCAGCAACGCGCCGCATGGCTTGAATGGATTGGTGCGCAATCGTCCTCGCTTGCGTTTGAAACCATGATCGACGCCACACTTGATGCCTTGGCCGATCATCTTGAAAAGCATGTCGATTGCGACGGATTGCTTAAGCTTGCGCGGTGAAAAAAAGCGCCATCGAGATAATTAGTAAGCCCTGAATCACGCATGCGATGCGATAGAGATAAAGCGCGCGGCGAATATCGGCCGCATTTAATTCACGGCGGCCATCACCCATATAGACATCATCAACAAGCGTATCGCCATAGACACGCGGACCGGCGAGTGCATAACCGAGCGCGCCCGCAAGCGCTGATTCCGGCCATCCGGCATTGGGTGAACGATGCTTGCGTGCATCACGGAAAACGCATTTCATCGCATCAAAGGGAGACTCATCGCGCACAAAAAGCGAAGCGAGAATGATTAATAGTGCCGTCAGACGCGAACAGGGTAGATTGACAAGATCATCAAGACGCGCCGAGGCCGAACCGTACGCATGATATTTTTCTGATTTATGGCCAATCATACTGTCGGCGGTGTTGATGGCTTTATAAAGCACGCCTCCGGTTAGGCCGAAACACGCGGTCCAGAAAATGGGCGCAACAACACCATCGGAAAAATTTTCAGCGAGACTTTCAATCGCCGCGCGGCTTACACCCGCTTCATCAAGCGCATCGGTTTTACGACCGACAATCATCGAGA
>JBJTAW010000077.1:0-3551 GCA_046091025.1 Chakrabartia sp.
GGCATTGGTGAAGCCAGCGCGCGCGAGTAATTCATCCTGCAACGTCCCCTTGCCGGGCACAAAGCCGCCCGATTGCCAGATGATCGCTGACTTTGCCTTGCCCCTCGCAGGGGTGGGGCTGGCGGCGATTTCGATCCGCTGAGCCAAAGCTTTTCCCGCTTCATTTCGGTCAATGGAATCTGCAATATCAATGATTTGTGCCATGCTTTCAGCAACAGTTGCAGGAACGCCAAAGGCGCGCATCTTGATGCCGGCTTTCTGGATCGCGGCATTGGTGCCGCTGCTTGCTAAATTGCCCGTCAGCAGCAGCTTGGGACGCGCGGCGATCACCTCTTCTGCGGTCGGGCCAAGCGCGGGCAGGGCTCGCGCCCAACCCAGCGGGGCAGAGGCGGAGGCCGGGTCATGCGACCAGTTGCTGACCGCCCCAATTTGTCCCGGTGCTGCAATTTCGGCCAACACCGCATCGACACAGGGGTTGTTGGAGACGATCTGCGCCGGCGCAATGTGCGCGCCATGGCTACACCCACCAAGCGCAAGACAAAGAAGCAACACATGTTACATCACAAAGAGGCCCGAACCCCGGCATAGGCCGCACGGCCATAGCTGCCATAGCCACTCACCGTCTCATAGCGTGTATTCAACAGATTTTCGACGCGGCCATAAATCTCAAACCCGGATGAAAGCGGCAGGGACGCCCGAAGCCCTATCAGGGTATAGCTACCCAGCGAAACGGGCGCGTAGGTTTCAAAGTCGGTATCATCGCTCTTGCTCGCAAGGCGCAGGCCGCCGCCAAGGCGCAGGCCCATTGGGCTTTGCCAGTCAATATCCGCAGACAGATTGTGACGCGGGCGACGGATCAGGCCTTGGCCTGTCGTGCGATCTTTTGCATCGAGATAGGTGTAGTTTGCGGTGAGGTTGATAGCATCTGTTAGATGAAATTCTGTTGTTAATTCAATGCCCTTAGCACGCGTCTTGTCCTTATTGTCATAAGTTCCGTCGCGGCGGTGTTGGCTTATGCCCGATGTACGGCCAGCGCAGGAGATGAAGTCGATCTGATCCTTGCTGTCGCGCTGAAACAATGTCGCGGTGAGGAGAAGTCGATCTGCGATCAACGATTGCTCAATCCCAAGATCAAAGCTCTGAGCCGTTTCTGGCTTCAGGCGTTGATTGCCGTAAGAGCTGTAGAGCTGAAACAGCGTGGGGGCTTTAAACCCTTCGCCATAGGCCGCGCGAATAAGCGTGGAGGGGCTCGCCCGCCATGCAACATTGGCCGATGGTGTCACATGCTGACCATAGGTCGCATGGTCATCGAGCCGAAGGCCGGCAGTGAGGGTGAGGCTGCGGATTGGATCGGCGATGATTTGGGCAAAACCGCTGCTCACATGCGTTTTTTCAAGTGCATAACCATCATCTGCGCGGGTCCGCTCATGTTCAAGGCCGATCAGGGTGCGCAAGCCCTGCCTGACAGACCAGTCCGCCCGATATTCAGATCGCTCGGTCTGACCACGGTTGAGATATTGCGGAGCGGGATCACCCGGTTGTGCAAAATTGTCGCGGTTTACATCGGATAGGGTGATGGCAAGGCGATGCTCGACAGGCCCGGTTCGCGCCTTTAATTCCGCATATCCGACGATTTGTTCTGAAACGACGTAATCGCTCGTGTCGTCAAAGCCATAAAAGGGCGGGGGAAATCCATCCTGCTCAATCCGGCTATGGGCATACCAGCCGCGCAGATCTAGCGCGATACCGGGCGTGAGATCCATGTCGATCCGGCCATTGGCCCCATATTGCCGCAGGCCATCAGCTTCGCTGCCATTTTTGAAGGCGGAAATGCCGTTCTGACTGAACCAGCCGCCCCCAAATGTGGCGCGGATCCGGCTGTTCCCGCCCGAAACACGGCCAACAAGGCGGCCCGCATCGCCATAGCCATATTCGCTATGAGCGGACCCAGACAGACCGATCTTTGGTTGGGCCGTTACGATATTGATGACGCCACCACTGGCTTCGCTGCCCCAGGGAACGGAATTCGGGCCGCGCAACACTTCGATCCGATCAATTGTGTCGGTCAGCAGCGCCCCAAAATCAAATCCGCCACCTGGTGAGGAGGGGTCATTGACCTTCACCCCATCAATCAGGGCAAGCGTCTGTTCCCCTTGCGCGCCGCGAATCCGGACGGCGGCAAAGCCTCCCAGGGGGCCGTTGCGTGACATGGATATACCAGGACGGGTGGCGATTAGGTCAGCAGCGCTCACCGTTTGCCGCACAGCAATATCCCGCGCGGTCAGGACAGACACTGCCTGTCCGCTTTGGGCGCGTGCCGAAGGGGCGCCGGTTGCTGTCACAATAATGTCGCCTGCATTCTCTTGAGCAAGCGCAGGGCACGCCGAGAGCGCCAGCAGCGCGGCCGAACCGTAGAATAGGGATTTCAAACTTTTTCTCCTCGCAGACGTCATCACTTGCCGTCACGCGAGGAAACCCCCGTTCGCCTGCGTCTTCCCGCACAGTCGAAGGACCAGCTGTGGCAGGCAGGTCTCCTGGCTCCCGGGTCGTTGCGCCTCTCCACCTTCCCAGATCACCGGTTGCCCGGTTGCCCAGTGGTGTTGTCGGAGAGGAACTCGCCGGTCACAGTTGCGGGAACAGCATCGGTCTTTCACCGACTTCCCTTTGAAACCCCTTGCGGGGTACCTGTCACACGCCTGCATCTACGCTCGTGGCAGCCTTCTTGCAAGGCAAAGCAAACGCGCCCCCTTGACGCAAAGGCACATGTCTTCATAGCGGAGATGGAATTTGCACATGGACTAATAGGAGAGACGCATGGCCGGGGTTTTGGACGGGATCACCATCATCGAAATGGCCGGCATTGGCCCGGGGCCTTTTGCAGGCATGATGCTGGCGGATCATGGCGCGCGGGTTATCAGCGTTGCCCGCGTGGGAGCACTCGATCTGCAAGGCCGTGACGTGCTGACGCGCAATCGCGAAGTGGTGCAAATTAATACCAAGACGCCGGAAGGCGTGGCGCAAGTCCGGGCTCTCATCAAAGATGCCGATGGCATATTCGAAGGCTTCCGCCCCGGTGTGATGGAGCGCATGGGCCTTGGCCCGGATGTGCTGCTCGCGGATAATCCCAAGCTTGTTTATGGCCGGATGACCGGTTGGGGGCAGACGGGGCCGTTGGCGCAGGCCGCTGGCCACGACATCAACTATATCTCCATCACCGGAAATCTGCACGGCTATGGCCGCCCGGATGGCAAGCCGACGCCGCCGACCAATGCCATTGGCGATTTTGCAGGCGGCGGCATGATGCTGGCCTTTGCAATGGTGTCTGCCCTGCTCAATGTCGCGCGCGGCGGTAATGGGCAGGTGATTGACGTTGCCATGACGGATGGGGCGTCTGTCATCCACGCCATGCAATGGGGCATGCGCGGCCTTGGGTCTTGGGAGGATACGCGCGGCGTCAACATGCTTGATACAGCCGCCCATTTTTATGACACCTATGAGTGCGCAGATGGGAAGTGGATTTCCATCGGATCCATCGAACCCCAATTTTATGC
>JBJTAW010000078.1:0-5334 GCA_046091025.1 Chakrabartia sp.
AGGGACGGGAGGGCAGGCCAGACAGCACATCAAATTGAGCCGCCGTGCCCGCCACAGCCTCTGCCATCACCTCTCCCGCAAGGGTGGTGATCAGCGCGCCATGGCCGGAAAATCCATGGGCATAAAACACATCACCTTGCCGCCCGATATGGGGAAGCCGGTTCATGCTCACGGCCACCGCCCCACCCCAGCGATAGGCAATCGGCGCGCGGGCGGCCTGCGGGAAGACCCGGGCCAAATGGCGCTGCACAAAGCGGTCAATATCGCGCGGTGGGCGCGCGACATAAGCTTCCCCCCCACCAAAGATCAGGCGTTTATCGGCAGACAGGCGGAAATAATTGAGGACGAAGCGGCTGTCGGCGACGGCTGCATCGCTGGGCAAGAGCGCATCTGCATCGGCCAGAGGCTCGGTTGCGATGTTATAGTTCATAATGGGAATGGTGTAGCGACCAAGCGACGGCGACAGATCGGCCATCCAAGCATCCGTCGCCAATATGGCATGTCGGGCCTGCACCCGTGCCGTTGCTGTCTCTACGTCCACGCCAGCCTTTTGCGAGATGCGACGTGCCGGGGACTGTTCATGGATGCGCACGCCCGTCTTCCCGGCGGCATCGGCGAGACCCAGCGCATAGTTGAGTGGGTGGAAATGCCCGCCCTTGGGATCATAAATCCCGCCATGATAGCCACCGGCCCGAATGTGCTGACCCATGTCCGCAGGGGATATGCACTGCGTCTCATATCCATAATGGCGCGCCAGCCAATCTGCCTCAGTGCGCATCGCATCAAAATGCGCAGGCTTCATTGCAGCTTCCAAATGGCCGGATTTTAGATCGCAATGGATGTTGTGGCGGGCAATACGGCTCCAGACGCGATCGCGCGCGCCATAGGCAAGGTCGAAAATCGCCTTCGCTTGGTCTCGGCCAAATTCGGCTTCAATCTCTCGCATTGACCAGCGCAGGCCCGGGATGAGTTGCCCGCCATTGCGGCCAGACGCGCCAAAGCCGATTGCCTCTGCCTCCAGCAGAACAACATCAAACCCCTTTTCCGCGCAAGCAAGTGCTGCAGAGAGGCCGGTAAAGCCGCCGCCAATGACAACAATATCGCAGGTGAGATTGCCTTGCGCGGCTTCGGCCGCTGGAGCCAAGTTGGCCGTGGCGGCATAATAGCTGTGGTTCAGCGGGTCCGTCACATCAGACGCGGAGCAACAAATGCTCACGCTCCCAAGAACTGATCACCGATTGATAATTGAACAGCTCACATTCCTTGATCGCGTAAAAAACCTCAAAGAAGTCCTCACCCAGCAACTGCTTCACGGGCTTGCAGTGGGAAAAGCGATCCAGCGCGCCCTCCAATGAGCGGGGCAATGTCCGGGCGCGATTATAGGCGCTGCCGGATATGCTCTTGGGCGGCAGCATCCGCTCCACCATGCCGATATAGCCGCAGATCAGGGACGCGGCGATGGCGAGATAGGGGTTGCTGTCCGCCCCCGGAAGCCGGTTTTCGATCCGTCGATTGGCCGCGTTGGAAACGGGCACGCGCAGGCCGCAAGATCGATTATCGGTGCCCCATTGGACGTTGATGGGCGCGTCACTATCGGGCCGCATCCGGCGAAAGCTGTTCACATTGGGCGCAAAAAGCGGCGTCACTTGCGGCAGCAATCGCGCAAGGCCGGCAATATAGCTGCGGAACAACACGCTGTCCTTACCGGACGCCGTGCTGAAAACATTCTTGCCCGTGTCTATGTCGAGCACCGATTGGTGAATATGCATCGCACTGCCAGGTTGGTCGCTCATCGGTTTGGCGAGAAAGGTTGCATAGACGCCATGTTGGAGCGCGACCTGCCGCACAAGCCGTTTGAACAGCAAGACCTCATCCGCCAGCCGGAGCGGATCACCATGCAGAAAATTGACCTCGAGCTGGGCGGCACCCGATTCATGGATCATCGTGTCGATGTTGATCCCGGCCTTCTCGCACCATTCATAGGTATGCTCGATAATGTCTTCAAATTCGTTGAGCGCCTCTAGCCCATAGGGTTGGCTGGCCGTTTCCGGCCGGCCGGATCGGCCCGTCGGCGGCACGAGTGGAAAATCTGGGTCGATATTCTGCGACACGAGATAAAATTCCACCTCAGGCGCGATCACGGGTTTCCAGCCCCGATCCGCATAAAGCTTCAAAACCTTTTTCAGGATCATGCGCGGCGCAATCGCGACCGGCACCCCATCTTTGGTGAAGGTGTCGGCAATCACATAGGCCGTCGGCGTTGCAAAGCCTGGCGCTTCGCGGATTGTATCGGGATCGGGCACCATGACCTGATCGGGATCATATTCAGGGACGATATGGCCAATACCCTCTGGATACTCGCCATTGATCGTGACTGTAAAAATACTGCCGGGAATGCGGAGGGTGCCATCCTTGACGCTAGAGAGGAACTTGGATGCAGGCAGCACTTTGCCGCGCTGCACCCCGTTCATGTCAGGGACAATGCATTCAACCTCGCTAACGCCATGTTCTGCGATCCAGGACGCGAGATTGGTCGGCATGATATGTCTGTGCGCGGGCGCGCACCCTCCTTAAGGTCAAATAAGCTTAGAAGGCTTTGCTGATGGAGAAAAGCGCCGTCCCATTCGTCAGCGAACTTCCCTGTGTCCGGGCGGTGTCGATATATTTGATGCCGAGAATAAAACCATTGCCGCCATCGACATCCGCACCGAGGGACCAATCGCGCTTGCTATCGCCAAAAGCGCCGTCTTCAATGCCGAAGGACCCATTGAGCGTGATGATATCGCCAAGCGGGTGGGTGGCCGTCATGCCGACATAGATATTGTCTTGGTTGCCAATATTATCTTGGCTGGGGGCATAAGCGACGTTCACGGTTACATTACCACTGCCAATTGCCGTTCCGACCGAGCCAAAGAGCTCAGCATAATCAAATTCGGACGCGCCGGGATAAACATAATAAATGCCGCCTGCATTCAGCGTCAGGCTGCCGACCTCTTTGGACAGGCCGATCGTCGCATCAATTTCAATATCGTCACCATCATTATTGGCGATGTTGGATCCCCAAAGGGACGCATAAAGACCCGATTCATGGCTCACGGTCAGCGACGGCTGGATCGCCGGATCGCCACTGCTCAGCGACACGCCGCGAAAGCGATAATCGGTCACGCCGGCAATCGAAAAGCTGATGTCGATGGGGCCAGTTTCTTCTTCTTGCGCCATTGCCGGTGTCGCGGCCAGAAGGGCTGGGAGAGCAAGCGAGGCAAGTTCCATCTGACGAAGTGTTGCGCGCAGATTCTTTGTCCTATTTCACTCAGGGAGAAACGCGGGCCCATTGTGACGAAAAGAAACGCAAAATCCATTCCCCTTGGGGTATATTTCGAACCATCTGTGACAAATTTGTCAACGTACCATCGGGGCAAAGAAAAAGGGCGGCCCCATCGGGACCGCCCTTAATTCTTGCGAGAGAGCGAAGTTTACTTAACTTCGACCTGTGCGCCAGCACCTTCAAGCTGAGCCTTGATCTTGGTGGCTACATCCTTGTTGATGCCTGCCTTGATCGCCTTCGGAGCGGCTTCCACCAGCGCCTTGTCTTCGGTCAGGCCGAGACCAGTGATGGCGCGGACTTCTTTAATGACGGCGATCTTGTTGCCGCCATCGCCGTTCAGGATGACGTCAAATTCAGTCTGCTCTTCAGCAGCAGCAGCAGCGCCACCAGCAGCAGGAGCTGCAACAGCAACAGCGGCAGCAGCCGAAACGCCCCACTTTTCTTCAAGAAGCTTAGCGAGGTCCGCTGCTTCCAAAACAGTGAGAGCCGAAAGGTCGTCAACGAGCTTGTTCAAATCAGCCATTTTATGTCTCCAATGTGCGGGCCTGTGCCCGCCTAAAAGTTAGTTTAGTGTCAAAATTAGGCGGCTTTGGCGGCATATGCGCCAAAAACACGCGCCAGCTGTGCCGCCGGTGCGCCGACAACCTGAGCAACCTTCGTCGCGGGTGCCTGTACGAGGCCCACGATCTTAGCGCGCAGTTCATCAAGCGACGGAAGCGATGCCAGAGCCTTCACGCCGTCTGCATCCAGGACTTGCGACCCCATTGCGCCACCGACGACTTCCAACTTGTCGGTCGTCTTGGCGAATTCGACGATGATCTTGGCAGCTGCGACCGGATCGATCGAAGTGCCAAGGGCCGTCGGGCCGGTCAGCATATCGCTGATCCCGGCATAGGGTGTGTCCGTGGAAGCAAGCTTGGCGAGACGGTGCTTAGCGACCTTATAGCTGCCGCCGGCCTCACGCATCTTCGTGCGGAGCTCGGTCGATTGCGCGACCGTCAGCCCCAGGTTGCGGGTGACAACAACCACCCCAACCTCGTTGAAGACACTCTTGAGCTCGGTGACAGCATCGGCCTTTTGAGCACGATCCATGCCATTCTCCTTCAACATGCGGTCTGCGGCCCATCCGCAAACCGGGTGATCTCGCACCGCCCGAGAGCGACACGACATCCTTTGTCCGTGGGGAATGGCAGTCCCACCATTGGAGAGACTGAGTAAATCCATGTCCCCGTCTCGGCAGGACATTAAGAAGGGCGTTTTCCCTTCCCCTGCTGTCTCGGACGGTCGAACCAGCCCAAGGGCTGGTTCAGTCTTATAAGGGATGCCCGAAGGCAGCCCCCACAAAATTCATATTAGGCGACGCCGATTTCGGCGACGTCCAGACGAATGCCCGGGCCCATGGAGGAGCTGATCGCCGCCTTGCGCAAATATTTGCCCTTGGCACCCGATGGCTTCGCCTTGATCACAGCATCCACCAGCGCATTGAAGTTGGCGCGCAGATCCGCAGCCGGGAACGAAGCTTTTCCGATGCCCGAATGGATGATGCCAGCCTTTTCAACGCGATATTCAACTTGGCCGCCCTTGGCGTCCTTGACGGCCTGACCCACGTTCGGCGTCACAGTGCCAAGCTTGGGGTTTGGCATCATGCCCTTGGGACCCAAGATCTTAGCGACGCGGCCAACAAGGCCCATCATGTCCGGGCTCGCAATGCAGCGGTCAAAATCAATATTGCCGTTGGTGATGGCGTCGATCAGATCTTCGGCACCAACAACGTCTGCGCCAGCGGCACGCGCTTCTTCAGCCTTTGCATCCTTGGCGAACACGGCGACACGCACCGTCTTACCCGTGCCCTTGGGCAGCGAGACAACGCCACGGACCATCTGGTCCGCGTGACGCGGATCAACGCCGAGGTTCAACGCAACTTCAATTGTTTCGTCAAACTTGGCGGTCGCATGCTCCTTCACAAGCGCGATCGCTTCGCTGACACCATAAAGCTTATCGCCATCAAT
>JBJTAW010000079.1:0-14548 GCA_046091025.1 Chakrabartia sp.
AGTGATCAAAATCGCCGGCTCCCCACCCAGAGAGGCGAGCGCGCGCGCATCCAAAATCTCTGTCTCTGCAAAGGCTTCCCCGGCAATACGAAAATCGCGCGCGGCAAAAGCCGGGCTGCTCAAGACCATGCTGGCGATGAGGGTGGAGACAAGGCGCATCATGATCCTCCTAAATGTCGGCCCGCTGTCTCGCGGATCAGCGCAATCATATTGGGGATGCCCTGTGTCCGGTTGGACGACAGCTGGCTTTTAAGGTCAAAGGGCGCAAGCGTCGCCTCAATATCGGTTGCGAGAATATCAGCCGCGGTCGCATCCTGCACCGTTTTCAGGACAAGCGCGATAATCCCCTTGGTGATGGCCGCATTGCTATCGGCCAGAAAATGCAGCCGACCATCGTCCCGGGCCATGGGATAGACCCAGACGCTGGCAGAACAGCCGCGCACCAATGTCGCGTCTGTTTTCAGGGCATCGGGCATCGGCTCGAGCGCGCGGCCAAGATCAATCAGCAGGCGGTAGCGATCATCAGGGTCGAGGAAATCATATTCCTCATGCAGATCTAAAAGGCTGGTCATGGGGTCCTAATCGACAATTTGAACGAGCAATTTGTCGATCTTGCGGCCGTCCATATCCACAACCTCAAATCGATAGCCCTGTTCGGTGAAATGTTCGCCCGTATCGGGAATGCGCTTCAATCGATCGAGCACAAAGCCCGCGACAGTTGCAAAGTCCCGGTCTTCGTCCAGCGACAGGCCAATGCGTTCGGCGAGGCTATCGGCGGTGGCCCATCCGGCGACGAGCAAGCTGCCATCGTCGCGCGCAACAATGGCCGGCTCATCTTCGGCATCCTGATCCGACACAAAGTCCCCAGCAATGGCTGACAGCAAATCGGCCGGGGTCACAATCCCTTCAAAATGCCCATATTCATCATGGACAAGCGCAATGGGCACATCGGCGCGGCGCAGCGCCTCCAGCGCGTCCATCGCATCGACCTGATCCGGGACAATGGGCGCGCGCTTCATCAGAGCCTTCAGGTCTAGTTTCTTGCCCATTAGTTCGGCCGCCAACAAATCCCGCGCGCCGACCACACCCACAATTTCATCCACCGACCCCCGGGCGAGGAGCAACCGACTGTGCGGTGAGACGAGAACAGCTTGATGGATCGCCTTGGCATCCGCTTTTTCATCGATCCAATCGATTTCGGTGCGCGGCGTCATCACCTCGCGCACGGGGCGGTGGGCCTAGCTCACATCGCCAGAGATGATGGCGCGTTCGCTTTCTTCAATAATGCCAGATTTTGAGGCTTCGGCGACAATCAGGTGCAGCTCTTCGGCAGTCACATGGCTGTCCGATTCGCGGTTCAGCCCAAGCAGTCGGAAAATCAGTGCGCTTGTGCGATCCAGCAGCCAGACACTGGGGGCGGTGATCCGCGCCAGCATCACCATTGGCACCGCCATCGCCATGGCAATGGGTTCGGGCGCGCGCAGGGCAAATTGCTTGGGCACCAATTCCCCTATGATCAGCGAGGCAAAGGTGGTGAGGCCAATGACCAGTCCAAAACCGACATCATCTGACCAATTGGTGGGCAGGCCAAGGAGCACCAGCCGCTCCGCCACAGGTCCGCTCAGACTCGCGCCGGAATATGCACCCGCGATAATCCCGATCAGCGTGATGCCAATTTGCACGGTGGATAAAAAGCGCCCCGGATTGGACGCGAGCGAGATGGCTGTCTGCGCGCCTTTCAGCTGGCTTTTGCGCGTGATGGCGTCCAGCCGCGCCCGCCGGGCCGACACAATGGCCAGTTCCGACATCGCAAACACGCCGTTAAGAGCAACCAACGCAAGGATGATTGCAAGATCGCCCCAAGGAAAGGGGGTTAGGGAGGGGAGGGCATCAGCCATTGGATTGTGCCTTATGGCAGAAAAAGGCGTGTCCGCTCAAGTATTGCGACTCCGGGATGCTTTGGCCCATCGTTTTTGGGCAAAAAAGGTGCGCAATTGCTCTGCGGCCTTCGCCTCGCCGAGGCCGGAATAGACGTCGGGGCGGTGGTGGCAGGTCGGTTGCGTAAAGAAGCGCGGGCCATGATCCACAGCCCCACCCTTAGGGTCTGGCGCGGCATAATAAACACGGGCGATGCGCGCATGGGCAATGGCGCCCGCGCACATGGCGCACGGCTCCAGCGTCACCCAAAGGTCGCATCCCTCGAGTCGGTCCTGGCCCAGAACGCGCGCCGCCATGCGAATCGCCTCCATTTCCGCATGGGCGGTGGGATCGGCCGAGGCACGCATGGCGTTGGCGGCCGCCGCAATTTCAACGCCGTCCTTCATGATGACAGCACCCACTGGCACTTCGCCGGCTTCGGCGGATGCTTTGGCAAGCGCGAGCGCGCGGTGCATAGGAAGGGGCAGGGGAATCGCCATAGCTTGCTCTAGGGCCTGATGGACCAAGATTGAAGCGTCGGCGCGCCAATCCCCCTTTGGGCTGCCGCTTTGGGTTGACGAAAGCGCCGCCGACCGTTAGGTGCGCAGCCTTTCCGAATATGATTATTCAACTTCAGGACGAACAGACATGTCGCGCATTTGCGAACTGACCGGCAAGGGCCGCCAAGTGGGAAACAACGTATCCCACGCCAATAACAAGACCAAGCGTACATTCTTGCCGAATCTGCAGAACGTCACGCTGATCTCCGAATCGCTCTCCAAGGGTGTGCGTCTGCGCGTGTCGACGCACGGTCTGCGCTCGGTGGAGCATGTCGGCGGTCTCGACCATTGGGTGCTCAAGACGGCGGACACAAAGCTCCGCCTGAAGGCCCGTCGCCTGAAGCGCGAAGTCGCCAAAAAGTCGGCTGTCGCTGCCTAATCTTTTAAGGTGAACTTCAGCAGGTACGTCTGCTGAAGCGACCAAAAATTATCATCAGAGGCGATCCAGATAATGGGTCGCCTCTTTTGTTGTGTCACGGCCAAGGCTTCGAAATTGTCCGTCAAGAGCGGGGGCGCAAGCCGCGCCACTTCTCGGCCCTGAAGAAGCGCATTTTCCCGCACCTCCGCCAGATCAAGGGCAATCAGGCGCGTTTGCCAGCGCGGCGGCGGGGCAAAGGCGCGCTGTAACACCAATATCCGCCCGTCTGGCAATTGGGCGGCATCGCTTGGGCGAAATCCGTCTGAGCTCGCAAGGCGCAAGCTGACGCTGCGCACCGACGCAGACAGGGGGTCGCCCGAAAAGAGGAGCACTGGAGACGGCCCGTCAGTCTCTTTGGGATCCGCTTCTGCAAAGACGAGAAAACGACCATCGCGCAAACGCACCATCGCCTCTGCGCCCAAAGCGCTGGACCAATTGGCCATAGCGGCTGGCGCAATGGTGCGGACATGGCCCTTGGCATCGATACGGCAAATGATGTTTTGCTGCTCCAGTGCGACCCACATATTTCCCTGATCATCTGCGGTGAGCGATTCGGCATCTTGTTTGTCGTTGTGCCACCGCTGGCCACAGCCCTTGGCTAGCTCTTGCAAAATTGCACGCATCGTCCCGGCGCTGGGTTGTGGTAAATCGAGCATGGCACCGGCATCAGACATCAGCCGGAATCCGCCTGGCGTCGGCTGCATGGCGGACAAGCCGCCAAAGTCGGCATGGCGCGCGGAGAGCCGCCATCCGCCCAGATAGACAAGGTCGCTCGCCTGTGAGAGGGCCGGATCGCTGCGCGACAAGGGCACAGCTTCTGCGGTCACCACAAGCATCTGTCGCCGCAGCGGCATTTGCCCCAGCTTGGCCGAGGATGTCATCACGACCAGCGGCAAGCAGAGGAAGAAGTAGAGCAAGAGGCGGCGCACCATCTCCGCACTATAGGCGCATGGGGCGCTGGCTGCACCCTATCAAAGCTGAACAGAAGATAACTGAGCCGTTCAGCCTATGTGCAATGCAAGGGCGGCAGACCATCAATCATCGCCATCCGCTCCTATCGGATGGCATCAGAGGAGGTGATATCATGCATAAGAAGATCACACATATTTCAGCGGCGCTATCGGTATTGCTGATTGGCCTTGCGCCCACGGCGCCAGCCTTTGCGCATGAGCGCGGCTATCACCCTTATGAAACGCGGTCGAATGACGATCATGACTATCGACGCGGTTATGAGGATCGGCACGACAATCGCCGATATGAAGACCGTCGTGGCTATGGTCGGCACCGCCATCATGAAAAATATTCTCACCGCCATCGCGATGATCGTTGCGGCAAGGGCACAACGGGCCTTGTGATCGGCGCTGTTGCAGGCGGTCTTTTTGGCCGCGCTGTCGCCGGACGCGATGGAGACCGCACGGTGGGCCTGATCATTGGAGGCGGCACAGGCGCCTTGGCGGGCCGGGCGATTGACCGGTCGGATGATCGCTGCCGCCGGCGTTAATCTGGCTGCTGGTTCTTTCCCCTCGGCGCTGGTGCGGCAGGCTTTGGCCCTGCCACCAGCGCCGGGTCGATCCTCTGGTCGAGCCAGCGCATGCCCCAGTGCAAATGCGGGCCAGTCGCCCGTCCAGTCATGCCAATAGCGCCAATGGGCTGGCCCTGCCGAATCACATCGCCCACCGCCACATCAATGCGCGAGAGATGCAGAAAGGCGCTGTTGAGACCCATGCCATGGTCAATCATCAGCAAATTTCCTTCCAGCGTGAAGGGGCTTGTTGCTGCCAGAATTACGACCCCATTTGCAGGCGCATAAATGGTGGTCCCGGTGGCCCCGGCCACATCCACCCCATTATGCGGCACACCCGGTTCTCCGGCGTAAATTCGTTGAGAACCGAACACCCCGGAAATCCGGCCGCGTGCGGGCCAGATGAAGGGCTGCCGCCAGCCCGTCTGGGTGGAGATGCTTTTGCGCGCCGCCTCAATCTGCGCCAATTCGCTGGGCCTGCGCGCCAGAAACTCGGCCGAAGGCTGCGACACGCGCGGCAATGTGGGGAGATTTTCCAACTGCCATTGGCGCGGGGCAATAGGGATGGTCAGGCTTAGGGTCTCGCCCGTGCCAAGCCGGGCCGTCAGCTCCGCACTGGCGGACGCGTCCCGCCCAAAGCCCAGCGCAAAGCGGCCATCGGCCGCCAGCGGAACGGCCCGTCCATCGAGCAGGAGGTTCACTGTGCCCTTTGGGGCCCAGCCGAGCACATAGCCGCCCTGAACGGCGGCGCGATCCAACTGAATAGGGGCAGAGGGCGCGGCATTTTCGGCCTGCGCTATGGGAGATAGGAAAAGGCAGAGCGCAAATGCCGCCTGCCGCATCAAATTGATCATCCCTCGACGGCAGCACGCGCCGCGATTTCGGCGGTCGCATAGGGTTCCTGCTTGGTGACACTCCAATAGCGCAAGGCCTCCAGCGATACGGCAGCCCCCGATTTTGCGCAGATCACATGATCCCCATGTGCCAGGATGCGAAAGCCATTGGCCATATACATTAATCGTGCGGGGCGGCCTTGGGACATCAGCATTGCTCTTCCTTCATTCAGAACAGGTCGTTCTGTTCGGGCTTAGCCTCTTCATAGGCTCGCCCGGCGTCCTGCTCAACCCGCACATTGACGGACCCATCGGCAAAACGCAGCCGCAACGCCCCGGCGGCCTGTGCATCGGCGGCGCGTGTTATCGTGCCACCTGTCTGGCGCTCAATCCGCGCATAGCCCCGTTCCAATATCTTATCGGGATTCAGGGAGGCCGCCACCCGCCACAGCTGATCAAGCCGGTTGTGCGCGGCTGTCATGCGCTGTGTGAGCATGATTGGGCGCAAGGCCCCAGCGGCGCGGGCAAGGTCACCCCGTGCCTCAGATACTTGGTGTGAGAGGCCACGCCGCAACCGATCCGCCAGATCATCAACCCGCTGGCTTTGCGGCCCCAGCAACGTCTCTGGCGTGGGCAGGCGACGGGTGGTTGCATCCAGTCGCTCGCCCGCCCGCTCCCGATAGCGCTGGACACAACGCAGGGCGCGTCCACCCATCGTCTGCAATCTGGCCAGCAGCTCCGCCCGCACCGGCACGGCGATTTCGGCAGCGGCACTTGGGGTGGGCGCGCGCACATCGGCGGCAAAGTCACACAGGCTGGTGTCTGTTTCATGCCCAACGGCGGAGATGATCGGGATGGAGCAGCTGGCCACGGCGCGCACGACCACTTCTTCGTTAAAGCCCCACAGATCCTCAACCGATCCACCCCCGCGGGCCACGATGACCAGATCGGGGCGGTCTGCCCCTTGCATATTGGAAAATCCGGTGACGGCGGCGGCCACTTGGTCGGCAGACCCCTGACCCTGCACCAGCACAGGCCAGACAATGACGCGCGTTGGGCAGCGATCCTCCAACCGGTGGAGAATATCGCGAATCACGGCGCCTGTGGGCGATGTCACAACGCCGATGGTCTTGGGCAAAAAGGGCAAAGGCCGCTTGCGCTCTGCGGCGAACAGCCCTTCGGCGGCCAGTTTGGCTTTGAGTTTTTCCAGCAGCGCCAAAAGCGCGCCTTCGCCTGCAATTTCCAGTGTCTCGACGACAATCTGATATTTGGATCGACCGGGAAAGGTGGTGAGCTTGCCCGTGGCGATCACCTCAATGCCATTTTGAGGTGCAAAGGCGAGCCGTAGCGTGCTCCCCTTCCACATGATGGCGTCCATCGCTGCCTTGTCATCTTTCAGCGCGAAATACAGATGGCCTGATGACGCGCGCGTAAAGCCCGAAATCTCCCCCCGGATGCGCACATGGGAAAAGCCCTGTTCCACATGGCGTTTGAGCGCGGCTGAAATTTCACTGACAGACAGCGCCCCTGCATTGTCGCCTGCGCGTTCCCCGGCTAACAGACCTGTCTTGCCTTCGGGCGCATCTTCAAAGGGCATTTGAGCGGGCATGAACATCCTTCTGATCGGCAGTGGCGGGCGTGAACATGCGCTGGCATGGAAGCTGGCGCAATCGCCTCTTTGCGATACACTCTATGCAGCGCCCGGCAACCCCGGCATTGCAGCGCCCGCCGCCTGCATATCTCTCGATGTAACAGATCATGAAGCCGTCATCGCCTTTTGCCGGGTCAAGGGCATTGGCCTTGTCGTCATTGGCCCCGAAGCGCCTTTGGTCGATGGGCTGGGCGATAGCCTGCGCGCCTTTGCCATTCCTGTCTTTGGCCCCAGCGCCAGCGCGGCCCGGTTGGAGGGATCCAAGGGCTTCACCAAGGATTTGTGCACCCGTGCCAACATTCCAACCGCAGCCTATGCCCGCCATACAGATAAGGCCGCCGCCCTTACTGATGTGGCGCGCTTTGGCCTGCCTGTCGTCATCAAGGCGGATGGGCTGGCAGCGGGCAAGGGCGTGATCATCGCCGAAACCGAGGCTGAGGCGAAGGACGCGATTGACGATATGTTTGGCGGTGGCTTTGGCACAGCGGGTGCCGAAGTTGTGCTTGAAGAATTCATGCTGGGCGAAGAGGCGAGCTTTTTTGCCCTGACCGATGGGCGCGATGTTGTCGCCTTTGGATCGGCGCAGGACTATAAGCGCGCCGGCGATGGCGATGTTGGGCCGAATACCGGCGGTATGGGCGCTTATTCCCCCGCCCGCGTGTTGACTCCCGCGCTTGAAGTGCGCGTGATGGCCGAGATTATCGCGCCGACGGTGCGCACCATGGCGCAAGAGGGTAATCCCTATTCCGGCGTCCTCTTCGCAGGCCTGATGCTGACCGATGCGGGGCCAAAGCTCATCGAGTATAATTGCCGCTTTGGCGATCCGGAATGTCAGGTGCTGATGACTCGCTTTGAAGGCGATCTGGTGTCGCTGCTGGCCGCCATTGCCGATGGGCAGCTGGCAGAGGCCGAGACGCCCGAATTTTCGAGCGACACCGCGTTGACAGTCGTGATGGCTGCTAAGGGTTATCCAGGGACCCCCGAACAAGGTGGCGCGCTCCGCCTGCCCGACAGCCCTAATGCGATGGTCTTTCACGCCGGCACGGCGATGCACGAGGGGCAATTGGTCGCCAATGGCGGCCGTGTGCTCAATGTGACGGCGCATGGCAAGACAGTTACTGAGGCGCAGGCCCGCGCCTATGATGCGGTGGACGCGATTGATTTCCCGACAGGCTTTTGTCGCCGCGACATCGGCTGGCGCGAAGTCGCGCGGGAGAAGGGAGAGTAGACCCTCCCCTAGCCCCTCCCGCCAGCGGGAGGGGAATCGGTTTTTGGTCCTCCCCGCCTGCGGGAGGGAATAGTTCTTCGTCTCTCCCCTCCCGCGAGCGGGAGGGGCCGGGGGAGGGCTAGGCTCAACCTTCCCGGTGATATGGGTGACCCGCAATAATGCTCGTCGCCCGGTAAAGCTGTTCGACCAGCATCGCGCGCTCAAGAATATGGGGCCAGGTGGCCTTGCCAAAGGCAATGAAGTGGGTGGCAGAGGCGCGCTCTTCAGGCGTGAGGCCGTCGGCGGCACCGATTAGGATGCGCAGTTCGCGGGTGCCCGTGTCGCGCCATTTTTCAAGCTGTTGGGCAAAGGAGAGCGAGGACATCTGATCGCCCGTCTCATCCATCGCCACAATGATCGTGCCGGGCGAAACGGGCGGGGCCTTGCCCCCTATGTCGGGCAGTTCGGTAATCTGAAACGGCCAGGTCAGGCGCTTGGCATAGCGCGTGATCAGATCGGCCTCTGGGCAGCGCCCGATCTTCCCTCTGGCAATGATGTGAAGCTTCAAGCGCCCGGCGCGTCGCCAAACGCCCACATGCGTTCGAGATTGTAAAAGCTGCGCACTTCCGGGCGGAAGAGATGGACGATCACATCGCCCGCATCGATCAGCACCCAATCGGCATTGGGCAGGCCTTCGATCCGCGCAACGCGGCCGCATTGCTGCTTAATCTTGGTCTGAAGCTTATGCGCCATCGATGCGACCTGACGGGTCGACCGGCCACTGGCGATCACCATATGGTCGGCAATGGCGGATTTTCCGGCAAGCGGAATGGAGACGGTTTCCACCGCCTGATCATCTTCCAATGATTGCAGAATGACCTTGTGAAGGGTCTCAACCAAATCCGCCTCTGCGGCAGCTTTGCGTTTGGGGGCAGCGGGCAAAATAATCCTCAATCAACAAGGCGATGCGTCACGGCATCGCGCACAGGGGTGTGGGGCAAGGCGCTCGACCAGTCTGGGTCAGCCCGGCGAAGCGCTGTGGCGGAGGTTTTATCGGGGCGAAAGCGCAAGAGCACGAGCGCCGGCGGTCTCCACATCGTCCCCCTAAAAGCGGCTGACCGGGGGCGGACGAACCCACGAAGCCATCCCATGGCGCGGCTCGCCTGGGCAGGTGCATCATATCCCGGCCGGGCGATGACTGCAATCGGCATCGTACGCGCAATCGTGCGCCAGTCTTTCCAGTCACTAAACTGGGCAAGATTATCCGCCCCCATCAGCCACACAAAGCTCCGCTCCGGGTGCCGACGGCGCAAGGCGCGCAGCGTATCCACGGTGTAGCGTGTGCCAAGCTGTTGTTCGATGGCGGTCGCGCGGATGATGCTGCGGCGTGCGCATTTTTGGGCAGAGCGTAAGCGGACGGCCAAGGGGGCCATCCCCGCCTTGGGTTTCAGCGGATTTCCGGGGGAAACCAGCCACCAGACTTCATCCAGGCCAAGCGCCTTTGCTGCCAAAAGGCTGATCTGGCGGTGCGCGGCATGGGCCGGGTTGAAGGACCCGCCAAGAAGGCCTGTCTTGATCAGGGCCGTATCTGCCCGGTGCCGCGGACGACCCATTTATAGGTGGTCAGCCCTTCCAGCGCGACAGGGCCGCGGGCGTGCAGTCGGCCGGTCGCAATCCCAATTTCCGCACCCAGCCCAAATTCCCCGCCATCGGCAAATTGGGTGGAGGCATTCCACAGGACAATGGCCGAATCGACTCCGGCCAGAAACGCCTCAGCGGTCTGGCGATTTTCGGTGATGATGGCATCGGTATGGTGGGACCCGTGCGTTGCGATATGCGCCATCGCCTCGGTCACATCGTCGACCAGCGCCACCGAGCAAATAGCATCCAGATATTCGGTGTCCCAATCCTCAGGGACAGCAGGCGTAATGCGCGGGTCAAGTACCTGAACCTCTGGCGTGCCGCGCACCGCACAACCCGCATCCAGCAATGACGTAACAATCTGCGCCGGTGCGCCAAACTGCCGATCGATCAACACCGTTTCGGTGGATCCGCAAATGCCGGTGCGCCGCATCTTGGCATTCACGACAATCGCAATGGCCTTATCTGCATCGGCCGCGCGGTCGACATAGCAATGGTTGATGCCATCCAAATGGGCGAGCACAGGCACGCGCGCGTCATCCTGAACACGCGCGACCAAAGTTTTGCCGCCGCGTGGAATGATGATGTCGATCAGGCCATGGGCGGCCAGCATTGCGCCAACGGCGGCCCGATCTTGCGTCGGGACAAGTTGAACCGCCTTTTCTGGTAATCCGGCGGCGATCAGGCCAGATTGGAAGGCCGCGAAAATCGCCCTGTTACTGTGCAAAGCCTCACTGCCGCCGCGCAGCAAGGCGGCATTGCCAGAGGCAAGGCACAGGGCGGCGGCATCTGCCGTCACATTGGGGCGACTTTCATAGATGATGCCAATCACGCCCAAGGGTACGCGCACGCGCGAAATGGCCATGCCATTGGGGCGGATGCTTTCATCGATCGTCGCACCCACCGGGTCGGGCAGATGGGCAACGGCCTCCACCCCGGCGGCCATCCCGTCGATCCGCCCGGCATCCAGCCGAAGCCGATCCAGCATCGCGCCAGAGAGGCCCGCTTTGGCCCCGGCCTCCATATCCTGTTGATTGGCCGCAAGAATATCCGCCGTCGCGGTGCGAAGGGCGTGTGCTGCGGCGATCAGCGCCTCAGACTTGCGGGCCGACGGGGTTTGAGCAAGCGTCGCAGCTGCCGCGCGCGCATGGCGCGCCATATCGGCAATGAGGGCGGTGGGTGTGCTGAAGTCCTGCATATCCGCCAATTAGCAAAGGGCCGGATAAAAGGCAAAGTACGGGGGCATGGCAGGGCAGGGCAAGGTTAGGATATCGCAACGCCTCATCCTCGCGCTCGGCATGAGCCGCGAGGATGAGGGCAGCAAAAATCAGGCGCCTTCCGGGGCGGGATCACCGAGTGGCGCGCGCCGGGTCTTTGGAACCGATGTTCCACCCGGACGGATCGCGGTTGTTGGCGGCTTGCCCGCGCCAGACCGGTCGGGCTTCACGCCCTGTTCGAGCAGCGCTTTGATTTCGTCGCCCGACAAGGTTTCATATTCCAGCAGTGCCTCGGCCAACAGGTGCAGTTGGCCGATATGCTTTTTCAGCAGTTTCTTGGCCTGATTATAGCCGCCCTCGACGATGCTTTTGATCTCCTGATCGATCATCACCGCTGTCTCGTTGGACATTTGGCTGCCGCGGCTTCTCGAATAGCCGAGGAAAACCTCTTCATCCGCTTCTGCATATTGCAGCGGGCCCAGCACATCGGACATGCCCCAGCGTGTGACCATGTCACGCGCGAGATTGGTCGCATATTGAATGTCGGAGGATGCCCCTGATGAGACTTTGTCATAGCCAAAGATAATCTCTTCGGCGACCCGCCCACCCATTGAGACGGAGAGGTTGGCGTACATCTTATCCCGGTGATAGCTGTAATTATCCCGCTCGGGCAGGCGCATCACCATGCCGAGGGCGCGACCGCGCGGGATGATCGTCGCCTTATGGATCGGGTCAGACGCGGCTTCATGGACCGAGACAATCGCGTGGCCGGCCTCATGATAGGCGGTCATGCGCTTTTCATCTTCGGTCATGACCATGGATTTGCGCTCGGCGCCCATCATGACCTTGTCCTTGGCCTCTTCAAATTCGGCCATGGCGACCAGGCGCTTGCCCTTGCGCGCCGCCGTCAGCGCGGCTTCATTGACCAGATTGGCGAGATCAGCACCCGAAAATCCGGGGGTTCCGCGCGCAATGACACGGGCATCCACATCGGGAGCCAGCGGTACTTTCTTCATGTGGACGGCCAAAATCTTTTCACGGCCTTCAATATCGGGACGGGGCACGACAACCTGGCGGTCAAAACGGCCCGGACGCAGCAAAGCGGGGTCGAGCACATCGGGGCGGTTGGTGGCGGCGATGATGATGATGCCATCATTGGCTTCAAACCCATCCATCTCCACCAGCAGCTGGTTGAGCGTCTGTTCACGTTCATCATTGCCATTGCCGAGGCCCGCGCCACGATGACGGCCAACGGCGTCGATTTCATCGATAAAGACAAGGCACGGCGCGGATTTCTTGGCCTGTTCGAACATGTCGCGCACGCGGCTTGCGCCCACACCGACAAACATTTCGACAAAGTCAGAGCCGGAAATTGTGAAGAAGGGCACATTGGCTTCCCCCGCGATCGCGCGGGCGAGCAAGGTTTTCCCTGTGCCGGGGGAGCCGACGAGCAAAGCACCCTTGGGGATTTTGCCGCCAAGGCGGGAAAATTTGGACGGGTCTTTTAGAAAGTCGACAATTTCTTCAAGCTCTTCGCGGGCTTCATCAATGCCGGCCACATCGTCAAAGGTGACGCGGCCTTGCTTTTCGGTCAGCATTTTGGCGCGGCTTTTGCCAAAGCCCATCGCGCCAGAGCCTGCCCCCTTTTGCATCTGGCGCATGATGAGAAAACCAATGCCAAGAAACAGCAGGATCGGGAGCGATTGATAGAGCAGGAATTGCAAAAAGCCGGGGCTTTCGGCCGGGCGGCCCGTAAACTCGACATCTGCTGCAATCATGCGCTGCGCACATTGTGGGGCGGGCACGGCATAGGTGGTGAAGTCTTCGCCATTTTTGAGCGTGCCGGAAATGACATCGCCCGATTGGACGACGGATTTGACGGAGCCTTGCTCCACGCGTGAGACAAAGTCTGAATAGGCCAGAGTGGTGCCAGACCCGCTGGAGCCACGCCCTTCAAAAATCGAAACGAACAGCGCCAAGGCTGCCAAAATCGCAACCCAGATGGCGAGGCTGCGCATCCAGGGGGAGAGTGTTGGGCCCTTGTCGTCGTTCATAATCAATCTGCCTTTCAATTCCCCAAGATAGGCACGCCGGGCGTAATGACAATGCGGCGAATCATGAATTTCTTGAGATTGTCCGTGGGGGTGGTGCGGGTTGAAACGTCCATTGTGCGCCGCCTGAACATTTTACCCCAGCAAGCGTTGCTGTCTGCCCGGTATTTAGACTGGCCAGCAGGCGCAACACCTCATCATCGCGCGGGGCCGCTGATGGATTGAGGGTCTGCAAACAGGCGATCAGCAAGCGGCGCTGCAGCTCAAAAGGCAGGTCGGCTGCATCCAGCGTGATCCGGCCCGTCCCCATCTCTGCCCGCTGGTTAAAAAGCTGCTGCGTCGTCCAATCGAGCGCGGTTTCTGCCGAGGCAAGGGCCGACGCGCTGCGGACCGCCGCCACAGGGTCAAGCCAATCTGCCTTGCTTAGGGCGGCCCGCATCCGGGCGCGATCATAGCGGGCATCGCGATTTGACGGGTCATCCACCGCCTGCAGCCCGGCTTGGGCCACCAAGTCTTCAAGCTCTGCCTTGCGCCAGTTGAGCAGGGGGCGGGCAACACTCTTGTTCTGCGCGCGGATGCCTGCAAGCCCGGCGACTCCAGAGCCGCGATTGAGCCGCATCAGCAGTGTCTCCAACTGATCATCGGCATGATGGGCGGTCAGCAACCAGCGGACTTTCTTAGCCGTGCCCCAGTCTTCCAAGGCGTGATAGCGCGCCTGACGTGCCCAGCTGGATGGGTTTCCAGCGGGCCTATTGGTCAAAGTTAAAATGCTGTGGTCAACGCTCAGATTGGCGCAAATTTGGGCAACAAAGCGTGCTTCGTCCGCCGCTTCGGGGCGCAGGCCATGGTCGACCGTTGCCGCAACAATGTCTGGCAGGCTGGCCTTGGCGAGCAACAGCAGGGCAAGGCTATCTGGCCCGCCGGAAATGGCCAGCCCGATCCGGCCCGTGGGGTTGGGCAAAAGGGCGGCTAGGTCTCGCGTGAAGCGTTGTGTGGCCGCCGCATCAATCACGGGTGCAAAGGTCGCTCAGCTGCACTTGGCGTCTGTGCGGCCCTTGGTCACACGGGTCTGCAGCTCGGCGGCGGCTGTCGTGCCATAAACATCTGCAAATTCATCATAGACCTTGCAGGCATCCGGCAATTTCTTCAGCCGCGTCAGAGACACACCCAAATAATAGAGGCTTTCTGCCGCCCGCTCGCCTTTAGAGTTGCGCGTGTAATTTTCGTAGAAAGCAACTGAGGCAAGGGCGGGCTTGCCTTCATCCAAATAGGCGCGGCCGAGCAGGTTTTGCGCATAGCTTGCGCGCCGATGGCGCGGGTATTTTGCCGCAAACTCTTTCAGCTTCGCTTGCGCTTCGGGGTAGAGCTTTGCCTGCCATAGGCGGAAGCCATAGCTATAGGCGTCTTCCGCCGCATCGCCCGACAGGGGAATTTCGACCGCATCGACCAACGCCTTTCGGCTGGGATCATTTTTTGCCGCAGGGCCAGAGGCCGGGGCCGCAACGGGTGCCGTGCGGGTTGGGGTTGTGAC
>JBJTAW010000080.1:0-3146 GCA_046091025.1 Chakrabartia sp.
CATAGTGCAGAATACCGCCGTTCATGAAATATTCGACCTCATTGGCGGTGTCGATCCGGCACAATGCCTTGAAGGTGAAGCTGGAGCCATCCTTGCGGGTGACCTTCACATCGACTTCCTGACGTGGCTTGAGATCGGCAACGCCGGTGATGGTGAAGCTGTCATCGCCCGTCAGGCCCAGCGACGTGCGGGTATCGCCGCCGAGGAACTGAAGCGGGAGAACCCCCATACCGACAAGGTTTGACCGGTGGATGCGTTCAAAGCTTTCCACGATGACGGCACGGACGCCGAGCAAATTGGTGCCCTTGGCCGCCCAATCGCGCGAGGAGCCGGTGCCATATTCCTTGCCCCCGATGACGACGAGTGGGGTGCCATTTTCCTTATGCTTCATGGCGACGTCGTAAATCGGCAGAACCTCATCGCCATAACGCGACATGCCGCCTTCGATGCCGGGGACCATTTCATTCTTGATGCGGATGTTGGCGAAGGTGCCGCGCATCATGACGTCGTGATGGCCGCGGCGGGCGCCGTAGGAGTTGAAGTCAGATTTGGAAACTTGACGTTCCATCAACCACTTACCCGCAGGGCTATCCGCCTTGATGGAGCCGGCCGGGCTGATGTGATCGCTCGTGATCGAATCCCCCAGGATCGCCAGCGGCCGCGCCTCAACAATGTCCGCAACGGGTGCAGGCGTCATCGACATGCCGTCAAAATAAGGCGGGTTGGCCACATAGGTGGAGCCAGCGCGCCAATTATAGGTTTCAGACCCTTCGACATTAATCGCCTGCCAATGCGCGTCACCCAGATAGACATTGGCGTAGCGCGCAAGGAACATGCCGCGATCAATGCAGGCCGCCATCGCATCCGACACTTCCTGATTGGTGGGCCAAACATCCTTCAGATACACGTCCTGCCCGTCCGTCCCCTGACCAATGGGCGTGGAGACGAAATCTTCGGTTACCGTACCCTTCAAGGCATAGGCCACGACAAGCGGCGGCGAGGCCAAGAAATTTGCCCGCACATCTGGCGAGACGCGGCCTTCAAAATTGCGGTTCCCCGACAGGACCGAGGCCGCGACAATATCACCGCCGTTAATCGCCTTGGAAATCGGCTCTGCCAGCGGCCCGGAATTACCGATGCAGGTGGTGCAGCCATAGCCCACCAGATTAAAGCCAATGGCATCGAGATGCGATTGCAGGCCCGCCTTCACCAGATAATCGGTCACCACCTGCGATCCCGGCGCAAGCGAGGTCTTCACCCAAGGCTTTGGCTTCAGACCCAGCTCATGCGCTTTTTTGGCGACAAGACCGGCCGCGACAAGCACGCCGGGATTGGAGGTGTTGGTGCAGCTGGTGATGGCGGCAATCACAACATCGCCATCGCCAATGTCATGGTCCTTGCCCTCAACCGGCACGCGCTTAAAGCCATCATGCTTATACAGATCGGCCAGATCCTTGTTGAACACATGATCCACATCGGGAAGCGCCACACGATCCTGCGGACGCTTCGGCCCGGCGAGCGAGGGAACCACGGTCGACATGTCCAGACCGAGCGTATCGGTGAAAATCGGCTCTGGCGCATTGGGATCGATCCACAGGCCCTGCGCCTTGGCATAGGCCTCTACCAGCGCAATTTGATCTTCATCGCGACCGGTCAGGCGCATATAATCGAGCGTCTTGTCATCCATGCCGAAGAAGCCACAGGTCGCGCCATATTCTGGCGCCATATTGGCGAGCGTCGCGCGATCGGCGAGCGTCAGCGCGTCCAGACCCGGGCCATAATATTCGACAAAGCGGCCGACCACGCCCTTGGCACGGAGCATCTGCGTGCAGGTGAGGACCAAATCGGTCGCCGTCACGCCTTCGGGCAGACGGCCCGTCAGCTTAAAGCCGACAACTTCAGGAATGAGCATCGACACCGGCTGGCCGAGCATCGCAGCCTCTGCCTCAATGCCGCCCACGCCCCAGCCGAGCACACCCAGACCATTGATCATGGTCGTGTGGCTATCCGTGCCAACGCAGGTATCGGGATAGGCAATGGTCACGCCCGAGGCATCTTCCGATGTCCAGACGGCTTGGGCGATATGTTCCAAATTCACCTGATGGCAAATGCCCGTGCCCGGAGGAACCGCCTTAAAATTCGACAGCGACTTGGAGCCCCATTTCAGAAAGTCATAACGCTCACCATTGCGGTAATATTCAATTTCCACATTCTGCTCAAACGCCTTGGGGTGGCCAAATTCATCGACCATGACCGAGTGATCGATGACGAGGTGGACGGGCACCAGCGGATTAATCTTCGATGTATCGCCACCCAGCTTTGCAATCGCATCGCGCATGGCCGCCAGATCGACGACGCAAGGCACGCCGGTAAAATCCTGCAACAGCACGCGGGCCGGGCGGTATTGAATTTCATTCTGCGATTCTTTGGGGTTCTTCTGCCAGTCAACCAGCGCCTGAATATCCGCCGTCGACACCGTGAACCCACCATCTTCAAAGCGCAGCAGATTTTCCAACAACACCTTCATGGAAAAGGGCAGCCGAGACACATCGCCCAGCTTTGCCGCCGCTTTCTTCAGCGAATAATAAGCAAAACTCTTCGCGCCGACCGTCAAAGTGTCGCGCGCACCCAATGTGTCCTGACCAGTTGTCGTCATGTGATCCATGTCCTCATTCATCGCTGAAATGCCCCGCGCCAGAAGGGAGGACGGAGCGCCAAAAGCAGCCCCAAAAACCCGGCGAAAAGCAGGTTAAACTCTATGCTCATGCCGTTGCGACGGACGGGGGGGAGAGTCAAGGGTGGATGGGTGATCATAACCATGGTGCCGGCTACAAGATTCGAACTCGTGACCCCCTGATTACAAATCAGGTGCTCTACCAACTGAGCTAAGCCGGCTCCTTTGATTCTGCGCCTCTAGCCTTAAATGCAGCCGAAGGTCCAGCCCTCTGTTTGGGCAATTTCGGGGGTGAGATCTGGCGGCGTCCAAAGTCGCTGGTCCGGCGCGGCGCGGCGGAGGCAGGCGGCGGTCAGGATAGCGTCGGTTGCGTGGTCGCTATAGCGCGCCAGCGGTGTGTGTGGCTGGCTTTCCAAGGCGTTGAGAGCGCTGTCCAGCGTTGCGCCATCGCGGATTTTGCTGAGGCCTGCAC
>JBJTAW010000081.1:0-5523 GCA_046091025.1 Chakrabartia sp.
CAGCCTACCAGATCGGGAAATGCGCGCCGGATATGCCGAAATTGTGAAATATGGGCTGATCAACGACGCCCAATTCTTTGAGTGGTGCTGCCAGAATGCCGCCGCCTTGCTCCATCGAGACGAAGACACCCTGATCACGGCTATCTCCCACAGCGTACGTGCAAAAGCCGCTATTGTGGAAGCGGATGAGCGCGAAACGCAGGATCAGCGCGCCCTGCTCAACCTTGGCCATACATTCGGTCATGCGCTGGAAGCTTCGACGGGTTTTTCGGATCGACTACTTCACGGCGAGGCAGTCGCAGCGGGAATGGCACTCGCCTATCGCTTTTCCGCAACTCAGGGGCTGTGCTCCATAACGGATGCCGAGCGCGTAGGCGAGCATTTGCGTTCTTGCGGGCTACCGATTTCGCTCAAAGACGCGCATGTGCGTGAAACCGGCACAGAACTTACCCGCCACATGCTGCACGATAAGAAAATGTCGGGCGGAACGCTGGCCTTCATCCTCGCCAAAGGGATTGGCCAAGCCTATGTGGATCGGGCTGTCAGCCTGTCCGATGTAGCGGCGTTCTTGGACGCGGATAACGCTTAACGGCGTGAAAATTGAAGCGCCAGCCACAGCCATCCAATGATCATAGCAACGCCGCCAATTGGTGTGATTGCGCCAAACCATCGCGGAGCCCCTAAGGCCATAGCGTAAAGCGTGGCGGCAAAGAGCCCAGCACCTCCCAATAAAATCCAGCCAATATGCGCAGGCGCGCGCGCCAAGGCCAAGACGGAAATGGCATGGACGAGAAGGTAGAAACTGCCCGTCTTTAGCCAGTCTGCGGATGCCCCCTGTGCCGCATGGGCAGCAAAGGCACCCGCTGCTATCGCAACCGCTGCGGCCAGCGCGGCAACAGTCTGGATCATCCAATGTCCTCCGCTTGGGTTGCCGCAGCTGCGGCTTCAAATGGCAGGCAAATCGCAGCATGACGGGCCGGATAGTCCCGCGCAGACGTAAAAACGTGAAGGCCCGGCCACGCTGGCAGATCCTCACTCTCGCGGGCCAGCCAGGCTGCAAGCCCCTTGCTGACCAGCGTTAGAGAAGGCCCTGTTTGACCCAGCACATCCCTGCCCAAAAGTGCCGCAGACGCCTGTCCAAGCGCACAGGCCCGCACGTCCTGACCAAAGGCCACAATCTGCCCCGATGTATCGAGGTTGATATCCACAATGATCCTGCTCCCGCACAGAGGGGACCGGCGCTCTGCCGTTCTCATGGGGTTCTCCAACCGACGATTATGCGGGATCTGCGTTGCGAGCCTTAGAATATCTTGTGTGTAAAGGGACGCTGACATGGCTTAGGCGTCTTTTTTGGGGGCAGCTTCTGCACCCCCGGTGTCTTCGGCCCTGCGTTCCTTAACAAAGCCGACCACGGCCTTCGAGCTCGCGGTCAACAGCGGGAATGTGCGGGACTCTCGCATCCACTGCGGCCGCGCGGCGGCAGCTCCATAAAAAACATCGTAGAATAGAGAAAAGAAGAGGAAGACGACGGTCGCCAGCAACAGCCCCTTTACCGCCCCAATGCCAAAACCAAGGACGCGATCAAATGGGCCGACAAAAGAATTTCGGGTCTGGCTCCCAATCGAGTTGGCAAGCCTGCGCCCCCCAAACATCGCCAGACCAAAAATCAGTGCGGCAGACAAGGTCGCGGCCCCCGATGGCGTACCAATGGCGGCTTCAAGGGATTTGGAAACAGGGGCGTGCAGCAGTTTGACGGCTGCAATTGCGCCAACCCAAGCCATAAGGGACAAGGCCTCTGTCACAAAACCACGCCACAGTCCCAACTGGCCCGCGCCGCCCATCAGCAACAAAACAACTATATCCAATGACGTCATAACCGCTCGCTATACGCGTGCCAGCACATGGTCAACGAATGCGCTTAAAGTGCGAAAACTTTGGCAGGTAATAGGCGATCCATCCTGCGCCATCCCCAGCGGCGTTAAGGCCTGCCCAAAACCGAGTTTGGCGGCCTCTTTCAACCGCAACGCGGCGTGGGCCACAGGCCGAATTTCGCCAGAAAGAGCCACTTCTCCAAAGGCGATGGCATCTGTCGGCACAGGCCGCTCTGACCAGGATGAAATTAAAGCGGCGGCAACGGCCAAATCAGCCGCTGGATCGGACAGCCGATAACCGCCTGCAATATTGAGATAAACTTCTGCCGAAGAAAGGGACAGTCCACACCGCGCCTCTAAAACGGCCAATATCATCGCCAATCGACCGGAATCCCACCCAACGACGGCCCGCCGCGGCGTGGCACCACTGGCCAACCGAACGGTCAGAGCCTGCACCTCGACCAAAACCGGGCGCGTCCCTTCCAATGCTGGGAAAACAGCCGTTCCCGTGACATTCTCATCGCGTGTTGTCAGGAACAGCGAGGATGGATTGCGCACTTCGGTAAGGCCGCCCGCCTCCATCGCAAACACCCCAATTTCGTCGGTTCCGCCAAAGCGATTCTTAATCGCCCGAAGAATACGATATTGGTGGCTTCTCTCCCCTTCAAAGCTGAGCACAGAATCCACCATATGCTCAAGAACGCGCGGCCCGGCGATGCTGCCATCCTTGGTCACATGCCCCACGAGAACAAGGGCTGTGCCATGTTCTTTAGCAAAGCGGATGAGTTCTTGCGCTGAGGCCCGCACCTGACTGACGGTGCCGGGCGCACCCTCAATCAAATCGCTGTGCATGGTCTGGATGGAGTCGATGATCAACAGGGCTGGAGCTGCGCCTTTGCCAAGTGTTGTCAAAATATCCCGAACAGAGGTTGCCGCCCCCAATTGGACGGGGGCATCGCCCAAGCCCAGTCGCTGCGCCCGAAGGCGCACTTGGTCTGCGGCTTCTTGTCCAGACACATAGTCAACGGGCAACCCTCTCGCGGCAAGCAAAGCCGCCGCTTGCAGCAGCAATGTTGATTTCCCAACGCCGGGATCCCCGCCAATTAGCGTCGCAGAGCCAGCGACAAAGCCACCGCCCAAGGCGCGATCCAATTCCCCAACACCCACGGATAAACGCTCTGGGAGCGCGGTTTTGCTATCAAGGCCAACGAGATCAATCCATTCACCACCCCCTTGAAGATCATGCTTTGCTTTAAAAGGCGTGACGACTCCGCCAGCATCTTCGACGATGCAATTCCAATCCGAACAATCGAGGCATTGTCCCGCCCATTTTGAGCTGAGGGCCCCGCAACTTTGACAGACAAAACGTTTTTGCGGCCGCGCCATAAGGCAACTCCAATAATGAACGAAAGGGGAACATAAGACTAATGGCAGAAGCCGTCAACGCACTGCGTGCCACGCCATGGCTGGACACTTGCACAATTCGGGCGATAGGTTGCACCCATGCAGGAGAAAGAACTCAGATTGGCTTTGGTCTGTTATGGTGGGATCAGCCTCGCGGTTTACATGCATGGCATCACCAAATAGATCTGGAAGCTCAACCGTGCCAGCCATGGCTTTGATGTAAGGGGCGCAAATCTCCTCCCATCGGAAAAAATCTATCTTGAAGTCTTGGAACAAATTGCAGACCGGTATGATGTAAAATTACGGGCTTTGACGGACATTATCACGGGCGCGAGTGCTGGTGGCATTAACGGCATTTTTCTGGCTCAGGCGATCGCCCAAGGACAATCACTCGAACCCTTGCCCCAGCTCTGGCTTGAAAAAGCTGATGTTTATCAACTTCTTGACCCGAGCGCCCGTTCGATAAGTCGGCTGACCAAATTCTGGGCAGCGCCCATCGCATGGTTCGTCGCGCGCCAACCCGGCGGCACGGTGGAAACAACGGTCGGCACTGAAGCGAAGGCCGAAGTGCGCGCAAAGCTTGGACGGTTCGTCAGGGCGCGCTGGTTTCAGCCACCCTTTGGCAGCACAGAAATATCCACAATCTTGCTGAACGCTTTTCACGCAATGGCCGATCAGCCACCTGACCCAATTTTTTCTGCCCCCTGGCCAGCCCTTAGATCTGGCTGTTACAGTTACCGATTTTAATGACCATCCCGAAACTCTTCGGCTCAATTCCCCGCCTGAGGTCAAGGAGCAAGAGCACCGGGTCGTCATTCGATTTCGGCACGATCCCGATCAAGGGGAGACCTTGGGCAGCGCCATATCGCTGACCTTTGCAGGCCGCGCGACATCAAGCTTCCCCGGCGCATTTCCCCCGCTATCTATTGACGAAATTGATCAGCTTGTTCGATCGACAGGACTGAACTGAGACGACCGGAACGCTTTTCTCGCCTCTTTTCTTCCCAAAGGAATAGATGCGGCAAACGAGCTTTGCCTCATCGATGGGTCCGTGCTGGCCAATGCCCCCTTTCGAGCCGCGATTGACGCCCTGCCTGATCGACCGGCGCGGCGGGAAGTGGACAGGCGCTTCGTCTTTATTGATCCAAAACCCGGCATCACCGCAATTCAGTTGCCGCGCGGTGCCAGAAAATCCTCCGCTCCCGGGTTTTTCACCGCCATCTTGGAGTCCATGTCTGATCTTCCGCGAGAACAGCCAATCCGGGACAATTTGGATGCCCTACATCAACGATCCATCAGAATTCGTCGCATGCAGCATGTTATGGATGCGCTTGAACCAGAAGTTGAAAGCCGCATCCAATCGCTTTTTGGACGCACGTTTTTCCTCGACACCCCCACACCAAAGCGCGTTGCGGCATGGCGCGCCAAAGCTCAGGAACGTGCCGCATTGGATGCGGGCTATGCCTATGCGGGCTATGCCCATTTAAAGCTGTCGGCCATAATCGAGGGCTTAGCCGATCTGACCAACAGAGCACATCAGATCGACAATGACGAAGCAGACCAATTCCGCGCTGCATTATGGCAAGAGGTGCAGCGCCGAGCCATTGATCAAATCAGCGCCCCCGCATCTGGCAAGAACGCGCCGACAATCCGTTTTTTGAAAGACTATGATGTTAGCTTTCGCATCCGCAGACTGCGCTTTCTGGCTCGATCCGTTAATCAATTAGTAGATCAGGGTGATGTTAAGGAATTGTCCGTCCAACCGGTCATCAAGGCGATTTACGCCGCGTTGGGGGATTTTATAGACCTGCAAAATGCCGCTCGCTTCAAACCCTATCCTATTGAAAATGCCGCTGCATTCCTGAACGCCGTTGCCGCGGATCAGGATTTAACAGCCAAAGACAATCTTATGGATGCCGCTCTGGCAACTGCCATTGCGCAATGCCCAAAAGCGCAGCGACGGCAAATTTTGCTGACCTATTTGGGATTTCCATTTTTTGTCATTGCGACCTTGCCCATGTTGCAGGGCGAAGGATTGGAAGAGTTTAATCCCATAAAGGTAGACCGCATTTCACCCGATGATGCGCAATCTATCCGGCGAGGCGGGGCATCTGCCACGCTGAAGGGCATTGAACTGAATAGCTTTGGCGCCTTTTTCAGCAGAAAATATCGCGAAAATGATTATCTCTGGGGCAGGCTTCACGGCGCGGAACGGCTGATCGACATTATATGCTCAACCGCACCAGAA
>JBJTAW010000082.1:0-10233 GCA_046091025.1 Chakrabartia sp.
CTTAGTCGACCTTTGGAAGTGTCTCGAACTGGTGGAAGGGCGGCGGGCTTGAAAGCGTCCATTCAAGCGTCGTTGCACCTTCACCCCAATAATTGCCTTCAGCCTTCTTGCCCGCGAACAGCGCGTAAAGAATATTGGCAAAGAAGATCACCATAGACCCGGCCATGATGACATAGCCCAAGGAGACAATCTGGTTCCAATAGGCAAAGGCATCCGGATAATCTGGGTAACGGCGTGGCATGCCCTGCAGACCCAGGAAGTGCATTGGGAAGAACACAAGGTTCACACCGATGAAGAAGATCCAGAAATGCAGATGGCCAAGCGCTTCAGACAAATGACGTCCGCTCATCTTCGCAAACCAATAAGTGAAGCCAGCGAACAGCGCGAAAACCGCACCCAACGACAACACATAGTGGAAGTGCGCCACGACATAATATGTGTCGTGCATATAGTTATCGACGCCGCCATTGGCGAGGACAACGCCCGTCACGCCACCCACGGTGAACATGAAGATGAAGCCAAGCGACCACACCATCGGAACGGTGAAGCGGATAGAGCCACCCCACATCGTCGCGATCCAAGAGAAGATCTTAATGCCCGTTGGCACAGCGATCACCATGGTAGCAGCCGTGAAGTACATTTTGGTATTCACGTCGAGGCCGACCGTGAACATGTGGTGCGCCCAGACGACAAAGCCAACCACGCCAATCGCGACCATGGCATAGGCCATGCCGAGATAGCCGAAGACAGGCTTTTTCGAGAATGTGGAGATGATCTGGCTGACAATGCCGAAGCCCGGCAAAATCATGATGTAGACTTCAGGATGGCCAAAGAACCAGAACAGATGCTGATAAAGCACCGGATCCCCGCCGCCAGCCGGATCGAAGAATGTCGTGCCAAAATTGCGGTCCGTCAGAAGCATGGTGATAGCTGCGGCAAGCACCGGAAGCGCGAGCAACAGCAAGAAGGCTGTGACGAGCACCGACCAGACGAACAACGGCATCTTGTGGATGGTCATGCCAGGGGCACGCATGTTGAAGATGGTCGTGATGAAGTTAATCGCGCCCATGATGGAGCTTGCGCCCGCCAAGTGGAGCGAGAAAATTGCCATATCAACCGACGGCCCTTGCGACCCATAGGTTGAAAGCGGTGCATAGACCGTCCAGCCCGTGCCAGCGCCCAAACCTGTACCACCCGGCACAAATGCTGAGCCGAGCAACAGGATGAATGCCGGAACAAGCAGCCAGAAGGAAATATTGTTCATGCGCGGGAAGGCCATGTCTGGCGCCCCAATCATGATCGGCACAAACCAGTTGCCAAAGCCGCCAATCATGGCGGGCATAACCATGAAGAAGACCATGATCAGGCCGTGGGCCGTGATTAGCACGTTCCACATATGATAGGCTTGGTCGAGGCTTGCGCCCTGCCCTTCCATCATGGACGCCCAAGTGGTCAAATATTGGATGCCTGGCTGTGCGAGCTCAGCGCGCATCATACCGGAAATAGCGCCGCCAATGATCCCCGCGATGATCGCGAAAATCAAATAGAGCGTCCCAATATCCTTATGGTTGGTCGACATGAACCAGCGGGCAAAAAAGCCCGGCAAGTGATCCTCATGCTCATGGGCATGATCGTGCGAAACAGCGATAGTCGTCATGGTCTTTACGCCTTGGTGGCGGCTGCGGGAGCAGCCGGTGCAGTTTCATTCGCGCCATCTGCAGCTGCCGGAGCAGCAACAGGAGTGGCGGCGGGAGCAGCGGCCGGAGCCGGTGCGGCGACGGGTTCAGCACCCGGCATCTTGCCGCCCTTTGAGGCGACCCAGCGCACGAAGTTTTCTTTCGACACAACTTCTACGGCAATCGGCATGAAAGCGTGGCGCGCGCCACATAGTTCAGAGCACTGGCCGTAATAAACGCCTTCCTTTTCCACCGTGAACGTCACTTCGTTCAGGCGGCCGGGAACGGCGTCCATCTTTGTCCAAAATGCTGGTACCGCGAAGGAGTGGATGACATCCTCAGACGTCACAATGGCCTTGATCTCGGTGCCAACAGGCACAATCAGGCGGTTGTCGACGGCCAAAAGACGGGGTTCCCCGCGCTTGGATGCTTCCGCGTCGGTCAGCATGTTGGACACGATTTCAAAGTCGCCATGGTCAGGATATTGATAAGACCAATACCATTGATGGCCGATCACCTTGATGGTGACAGCATCCTTGCCGGCCGGCTTATATTGAGCAGCGAGCAGGCTGATGGACGGAATAGCAATCGCAACAAGGATGAGCACCGGGATCAGCGTCCACACAATTTCGATAAATGTGTTGTGCGTCGTTTTAGACGGCGTCGGGTTGGCCCCGCGGCGATAGCGCACCATGGCCCAGAGCATGAGACCCAGAACGAAGATGGAGATCACCGTAATGACCGGCAGCAAAATGGCATCATGCAGCCATTGGGCGCGTTCGCCATTGGCGGTCACCTGCGGCTGAATGCCAATTTTCCCTTGAACGGGCTGGCCAATGCCAGCGACAGGCGCCAGCGGGGCTGGGGCTTCCGGTTTGGCCTGTTCGGCCGATGGCGCGACAGCGGCTTGTGCGTCGGCAGCAGGAGCGCCAGCGCTCGGCGCGGGTGCTGCGGCAACGGGTGCCGGTGCTGCTGGTGTTGCTTGCGCCATCGCATATGCCGGTGCGAGCAGCAGGCCAATTGCGATCAGGGCAGATCTCAGCTTCTTCATTACCTGTTTGTCCAATATTGCGGCCCGGATAACCGGGCAAGAAAAGACTCTGGAACCGCCAGAAGGAGACGATCCGACGCGGCCTATACGCCGCAAAGTTCGCCTTCTCAAGAACCCAGAAAGCTTTTTTGCGCAGGATTGCGACGGGCGTCCACCCACCTTATTGGACAGGGGAGGCAATTTATCGTCAACTTGTCGAGGACAATATGACCAACGAAGACATTCTGCAGGAGTTTCGGGACGCGGAAGCGCTTCTGGAAGGCCATTTTATTCTCTCATCTGGCTTAAGAAGCCCGCGCTATCTTCAATGCGCCCGCGTGCTCATGAACCCCGCAAGAGCCGCCCGTTTGGCGCAAGAGCTGACCGCTTCCCTACCCGTCGAGATTCGCACCGCGATTGATGTTGTCGTGTCTCCCGCCATGGGGGGCATCATCATCGGCCATGAAATGGGCCGCGCGCTCGCGAAGGACGCCTTGTTTCTGGAACGCCCGGATGGCGTCTTTGGCTTGCGCCGCGGATTTCGGTTGGAGCCGGGGCAGAAAGTGCTGATGGTCGAAGATGTGGTGACAACAGGCCTGTCCTCGCGCGAAGCCATTGCCGCTGTGGCGCGCGAAGGCGGACAAGTCATTGCCGAGGCCTCTCTTGTCGATCGGTCAAATGGCACGGCTGATTTGGGCGTGCCCTTTTTCCCGCTCATTCGGCTCGACGTGCCAACTTATGAACCAGATCAGCTGCCCCCTGAACTCCAAGCAATCCCGGCCATTAAGCCGGGGAGCAGGAAGGAAGCAGCATGAGCGGCCATTTGCGGCTTGGCGTCAATATTGATCATGTTGCGACCATTCGCAACGCACGCGGCGGCAACCATCCGGACCCGTTGCGCGCGGTCCAGATTGTTGAGCAAGCGGGCGGCGATGGCATTACCGTCCATTTGCGCGAAGACCGTCGCCATATTCGAGATGCAGATCTCGACACGCTCATGCGCGAGACGCGGCTTCCCATTAACTTGGAGATGGCCGCAACCGATGAGATGCTGGACATTGCCCTGCGTCATAAGCCGCATGCGGCCTGCATCGTGCCCGAACGCCGGGCCGAACGCACGACAGAGGGCGGGCTGGATGCAGCGGCGCTCCACAACCAGCTGGCCCCTATTGTCACCCGGCTGACAGATGCAGGGATCCGCGTCAGCCTGTTCATTGAGCCGGACGCCCGCCAGATTGATGCGGCAATTCAGTTGGGGGCGCCCGTGGTTGAGCTGCATACGGGCAAATATGCCCATGCAAGCGGCTCTGATTTGGCCGAAGAGGTGCGCCGGATCACCGAGGCCGCAGCATTGGCGGCCCGCAACGGCATTGAACCCCATGCCGGCCATGGCCTGACATTTGAGAATGTCGGGCCAATAGCTGCCATTCCGCAAATTGCAGAATTGAATATCGGTCACTTCCTGATCGGCGAAGCGATTTTCATCGGCCTTTCTGAAGCGATCCAGCACATGCGCGCACACATGGATGCGGCACGGGGAACCGCATGATCATCGGGATGGGATCTGATCTGTGCAATATCGATCGGATCGCCGCATCGGTTGCGCGGTTTGGCGACCGATTTGAGCAACGCGTCTTCACCGATGTGGAACGGGCCAAGGCTGCGCGCCGCCCCTTCACCAAATCGGGGACCTATGCAAAACGCTTTGCCGCCAAAGAAGCCTTTTCAAAGGCCGTCGGCACGGGTTTTCGCAAAGGGGTGTTTATGAAAGATATTGGTGTGGTCAATGCGCCGTCAGGTGCGCCAACACTCGCCTTGACGGGCGGTGCAAAGGCGGCGCTTGATGCCCTTATCCCATCCGGCCATGAGGCGCATATCCATCTCAGCCTGACAGATGATCACCCTTGGGCGCAGGCCTTCATCATTATCGAAGCCTTGCCTCTTTCCCAAACGGGTCGTTAAGGCATCTCAACTGCCCCAATAGATCAGAAAGACTGCAGCTCAGCATGACCAAGGATAAAGGCCGCAAGGACGATAAGATCAACTGGGCATCCGAAATCCGCGGGGCGGCCGTTCTGCTGGCGGCGGTGCTCGGCTTTCATAGCTTTGTTGCCAAGCCCTTTTACATCCCATCGGAGTCGATGGTGCCAACATTGCTGGTTGGCGACCGGCTCGTGGTGAACAAATTTGCCTATGGCTGGAGCCATGTCTCCCCCACCATTCCCTCTAGTCCCGCCCTGTTTCGCTGGCTCGTCCTGCGCGAGCCGGTCGACTCGCTCGCCGTGCAACTGCCCGACTGGAAAGGGCGTATCTGGGGCAGCGAGCCGGAACGTGGCGATGTCGTCATCCTGACCCCGCCCGGCACGAATACAGATTATATCAAGCGAGTCGTTGGCCTTCCGGGTGATCGATTGGAGGTGCGCAATGGCGGGCTCATCATTAATGGCCAAGCGGTGAAGCGGCGCGTCATGGAACCCCGTCTGATCGCGGTGGACGCCAATGACCCCTGCACGCCGGAAGAATATCCGGGGCGTCTGGTTGCAAAGCCAGATGGGACCCTTTGGTGCAAACTTCCCATCATCCGCGAAACGCTGCCCAATGGGCGCAGCTATGACACGGTCGACACCGATCCCAATTCGCCCGGCGACATTTACGGCCCGATTACGGTGCCCGACGGCACCTATTTTCTTATGGGCGATAATCGAGATCACAGCGCCGACAGCCGCTTTCCGGCTTGGCAGCGCGGCCTCGGCGGGCCGGTTCCTTGGGAGAATATCGGCGGCCGGGCCGAAATCATCACCTTCTCGCTCGATGGCTCAAGCAGCCTGTGGAACCCGATCAGCTGGGTCTCCGCGCTGCGCCACGGGCGCGCCTTCAACAGTTTGGAGCCCGATCAGGCGGACAAATAAAAAAGGCCGGGAACATGCCTAAAAAAGGCCGGGAACATGCCCCGGCCCTTCTTTATATCTGGCAGCTCCGATTAGGGCGCTTCAGGCGCTGGCTGCCCCTGTGGCTGACCTGCTGCACCGCCACCCTGTTGTTGCTGCATCATCTGCTGCATCATCTGGACTTCGGCTTGGCTGCGGAAATCAAGCAGATCAACGTCAAAGACGAGAACCGAATTTGCGGGGATCGGCCCCACGGCCTGCGCGCCATAGCCAAGCGCGGCTGGAATGCAGACATGATAGGATCCGCCCCGCTGCATCTTCTTCAACGCTTCTGAAAAGCCCGGAATACTACCTGCAACAGGCATAGGTACGCTCTGATTCGCATCAAATTCTGTGCCATCGGCCAATGTGCCGCGATAATTGATCAGGGCAATGTCCTGATCGGTCGGTGCCGCGCCAGTCCCTGGCTTTTTCGTTTGAAACAGTAGCCCGGATGCAAATGTTTCCGCCTTTGCAACGCCATTGCCCATCGGCAACATCAATCCAGATGAGCAGCTTTGGCCAACGGCTTTGGCGGTGCCCGCCCAAGCAAGACCTCCCGCAAGGGCAGTAACCAGAGCGAGACCGCCCCATAATTTTACGACAGAACCCTTGGCAATTGGGCGAATCGGAACAGCAGTGTTCGACATGGTTAACCTCTATCTGGTCGATCAATCAGGCCAAAGCCTATGGCGCATCCGAAGCTGTGCGCCAAGAGCACAAACAAAAAAGGCGCCGGAACAGTCCCGACGCCTTTTTTTGAATTAGGAAAAGCTATTTAGTTCAACGGACGCCGTCACGCTCCGTGCGCTTGCGCTCCATTTTACGGGCGCGACGAACAGCAGCAGCCTTTTCACGGGCGCGCTTTTCCGACGGCTTTTCATAGTGGCGACGCAGCTTCATTTCGCGATAAACGCCTTCGCGCTGCAATTTCTTCTTCAGAGCCCGAAGCGCTTGGTCTACATTAGTGTCGCGAACGATAATTTGCATAAAAAAGCCACACTCCGAAATCAAAGATGCAATGCCTTATCGGCATGCGGAAAAAGATTTGAGCGCCGCCACCGCAGACTGCGGAACGGCACGAGAGAAGGGCCCCTACGTGCCGATTCCCGAAAAGGCAAGGAAAAAGCCCAAGGCACACGTAACCGACCTGCTTCTGCCACGCCGTAGATCACTCAGGCGGCTTCACCGGGGCCGGCTCTAGATGCAGCATCAATCCTTCATCTGCTTGCGCCGCCGGCCCTCTTTGAGATTGGGAAGGGGTCTTGGGCTGATCTGGCTGAACGGGCACATTCCGCCCACTCTGGCGATAAAAAGGGGCCGGCTTAATCTGCCGACGGGGCAAAATGCGCGGCGGCATTCTGGGGGGCAGATGATCCAAAAGCCCCGAAGACGGCATTAACGGCAACTCCAACCCCGTTGCGTGCTTTGCGGGACGCATACGGGATAGCCCCATATACAGGATCCATCCGACAAGTCCTGCGACCGCAAGAGCCAACAGCCCCAGCATGTTTCGCGACAAGGGTGGCGCGAAGAGGGGCAGGACCTCACCAATACGGAGCTCGAGTAAAAGACGTTCCAACTGCCATTTGGGGGCAGCAAGGATCAGAATGGCAATTGCGCCCGAATAGATACAGGCCACCGTCAGCGCGAGCGGCAATCGCCTCAGGAGCTGCATGATGTCCCACCCCAAAACAACGCAACAGGGACCAAAAAAGATCCGGATCGGATACTCATCGCCAAAAAAGGTAAACAGTCCGTTAAAATCCAAAAAACAAGCGGCAGCCAACCGTTGCGCTGCACGGATTGCAACCTGTGTCGCCGACGTTAGGGTGGCGTCATGCAAACTCCGCCTTCTCTTGTTATGACTGAGATCAGCTCTTGGGCAGAGCTTGCCCTGCGCTGGCTCGATAGCCACGCAAGCCAGATCCTGTCCGGCGCGCTGGCCGCGGCGCTGATCATCCTTTTGCTGCATGGGCTAAAGCTGACAGGTCGTTACCTTTGCACGGACCGACTCAACTCATCTCACTGGCCGGGCATTATTGGCCGCGCGCTGGGCAAGACGCGGCTTTGGTTCACGAGCACGGTTGCCCTTGAAGTCGTTGCCAAGGCAGGCAAAGCGCCCGCGGAGATTGCAGCACCTATTTATGCTCTGTTCGTCATAGCCTGCGTCCTGCAGGCAGCGGTCTGGGTGCGAGCTCTGATCCTGGGGCTGGTGGAGTTCCGGGCGGGCGAGAATGATTCTACCGGCAATTTGCAGAGCGCGATCGGCCTCATCCGGGTACTGGTGACGGCGGGCCTCTTCATTCTGGCCGCCATTGTTATTCTCTCCAATCTGGGCGTGAACGTCACAGGGCTGGTCGCGGGCCTCGGCATTGGCGGCATTGCAATAGGCTTGGCCGCGCAGGGCATTTTCTCTGACTTGTTTGCGGCTCTTTCCGTTTTGTTCGACAAGCCCTTTCGCAAAGGCGATATGGTCAAATTTGACCAGAGCCAGGGAACGGTAGAAGCCATTGGCCTTAAATCCACCCGCATTCGGGCCATTTCCGGCGAAGAGATCGTCATTTCCAATGCGAATTTGCTCAACAAGGAATTGCGCAACCTCGCCCAGCAAGAGACGCGCCGTTATTTCCAAACGATCAGCCTCGTCTATCAGACGCCGCCCGATGTCTGCCAATCCCTGCCGGAACGGCTGCGCGATGTTGTCGACAGCGTGGAAGGATGCACATTCAGCCGCTGCGGACTGGATAATTTTGCGCCCTCAAGCCTCGATTTTCTGCTGATTTACGAAATAGCCGGCGACGACCCGGGTGAGGCGATGGATCGAAAGCACAAGGTCAACACGCGAATCTTGGCCGCCCTCAAGGATCGCGGGATCGCCTTTGCCTATCCAACGCAGACGACCTTTACCGCAGCACCCGATGGGCAGATGGTCATGCCCTATTTTATCCCCGATGCGGAAGGGCAAGCAAAGCGCTAAGCCCGCCCGCCCCGGCGGGGCCTTAGGCGCACCAGTGAATATCGATCGGTTGTTCCGCATCGGCAAGCACGCGCCCAATGGGCAGCGAGGAGAGCGGCCCATCCTTAATCGCCTGTTCCAGCAAAGCCTTTTTATCATCCCCGGTCAGCGCAATCATCAGCGTCCGGGCGGACAAGATAGCATGACGGGTCAGGGTGACGCGCGCCACAGGGGCTTCGGCGGGAAGCGGATCGGGCAGAACGCCAACCGCCCGGCGGGCTTTGGGGGCATTCAGCGCATCCTCAAAATCAGGGCCGGTGAAGATTGAGGCCGTGTGGCCATCGCTTCCAACGCCCAGCCAGACAAGATCCGGCGGCCAATGCAGATCCTGCAACCGGGCATCGGCCGCATTGCCGGCGGCCTTATGATCCGCATTCTCGGTCGCAATCGGCAGCACCCGTGCGCCCTTGGGCATGAAGGCGCGCGCCAGATTGGCAACATTGGACAGCGGATTATCCACCGCAACCAGGCGGTCGTCGGTTGGAATAATCGTCACATGTTTCCACTTGATCGGCATGGCGGCGAGCTTTTCATAGACAGGCAGCGGCGTCTTGCCGCCCGGCAGCGCAATCAGCGCCTGCCCCCGCGCATCCAGCGCGCTTTCAATGATGAAGCCAACATCACCAGCGACAGCATCTGCCCACTCGTCCATGTCGTCATAGTCCCACCATTCCGCTTCGATCATCTGAAATTCCTATCCGCAACTGCTGAAAAAAGGCGATATGGGGACGCAGATCGAAGCGCAAGAGCAATGATTGCTGGCCCGACTCGATGGTCTGGCCTTGTCGCATTTTGGACATGGAAAGCCGTGCCCCGCACGCAGCAGGCGGCAGAGGTTCAAGACAGAAACCACTCATCGCATTGAAAACATTGCACTATCGCAAGCAGGCAATTTTCCGCTTTCCTACAGCCTGTGTTTTTACATATGCCTCGCTGCACATATGAGGTGATTGCTATGACAGTTTCTTCCGATAAATCGCCCAACCAAAGGTCATTCTCTCCCTATCTACGAACTGGTCGACGCCTGCCCAAAGAGATCTTCCTTGAAGGGCAGGACATTGAGCTGAAGTTCAACCCCTATCATGATCCGCGCAACGGCCAGTTTACCTTCGCGCCGGGTGGAGCACGAACAGGGTCACGCCCTACACTGGGACAGGGCCATCCTCACGTGCCAGCAAAGCCCGAACCCTATACCGTGCGCAAAGGGGACACACTCTCCCACATCGCGCGGCGGCACGGCGTGAGGACGGATACGCTGGCACGGGCCAATGACATCAAAAAACTCGGATCATATTCAGCCAGGCCAAAGGCTCCATATCCCGAAGGATGCGCCACAGCCTGCACGGGCAGGAGCGAACGCGCCCGGCAAAGGTATCGCGGACGTTGGCAAGAAACCCCCCAGCCTTATTCGGACAGGCCAAACCCCCGCCCCGCCCAGGCAGCCGTCTTTAGAGGCAGGCGCTTCGGCTGAACAGAAATGGAAGGCCAAGGATGCCACGGTCAAAGTGCCCAGCAGTATCCGGGCAAAAGTTGATCGGGTTGCCGAAGATTATCACGCCGCCACCGGGCGGACGCTGACAG
>JBJTAW010000083.1:0-5320 GCA_046091025.1 Chakrabartia sp.
TGTGGGAGGGGAGCGAGACTTTGGCGGCCGCAGGACGCTTTAGGTGCAGCGGGGTGGGCCAGACCCCTAGCTCCGCGCCAACCAATCCGATAGGATCGCATTCACCTTCTCTGGCGCTTCCTGCTGCACCCAGTGAGAGACTTGGGGCAAGCGGTGCAGTTCCAGTTTTGGAACCCATGTCTCCGTCCCCATAGTGCAGCTTATATCGAGTGCTGCGTCCTCCTCCCCCCAGATCATCAGGGTGGGGATCTCAATCCGCGCATCGCCAAGCCGGACAGCCCAAGGGTAACGGATCAACGCGCGGTAATAATTGATCATCGCGGTCAAAGCGCCGGGCCGCTGGGCGGCGGCGGCGTAGACATCTAGCACCTCTGGGCCAAAGCGGCTCTTATCGACCGCCATGCCATGAAAGGCGCGGCGAATGCCCGCCGCATCCCCTGCCCCCATAAATCGTTCCGGCAAGAGCGGGAGCTGAAAGAAATAGACATACCAGCTTTTCTTCAACTGGTCCCAGCGCCGCAATTCCCGCTGAAACACCTTGGGGTGCGGCACATTCATGATGACCAGCCGCACAACAGGCCGGGGCCGTGCCGCCTTGCCATTTAGGATCGCAAAGGCCCAAGCGATAATCGCCCCCCAATCATGCGCAATGAGCAGCACCTCATCCACCGGGCTTTCGGCCGCCGCCGCATCAATGAGCACGCCGACATCGTCGGTCAGATGACCCAGACCATAAGACCGCACACCCTTGGGCTGACTGGTTGCGCCATAGCCGCGCAAATTGGGGGCCCAGACACGCCAGCCTTGGTCTGCCAGCAGCGGCATCTGAAACCGCCAGCTATAATTGAGTTCGGGAAAGCCGTGGAGGCATAAAGCCAGCTTACGCGACCCAGCATCGCCCGCCTCGGCCAATTCAAAATCAATCCCATTGGCCCGCACAAAGCGTTGGCGGATACCAGATTCCGGGTCCGGCTCCCAAGAAAATAGCGACTGATCCATGGCTCTGCGCTCCCTTAAAATCCGATCCAGCACTCAGCCCAGATCACCGCGCCTGTCCAGCGCCTTGGGCCGAAAAAAATTAACATCCATTATGGCCTAGACATTTGCGCCATATTGGCAGATATGCATTGCCGTGGCGCTTTCGCGCAGACGCCCGGCATAAGCGCCGCGAGTAATCGCGTACCCCCTCCGGCCTGCGCACCCCCGGCCGGGCCATGTGCCCGGCCATTTTTTTTAAAACTCCAGAAACTGGTGTCGCGCGAAACTTAAGCCGAAAATCGCGCCTGAATTGCGCTCATCGCAGCGGCAGTTCGGGCCGGCCCCACGCCCTGCACCAGCGCATAGGGCAGCGCGCGGCGATCTAGTTCTGCAATCGATACATCCATGAAGCGGCGGCGGGTATCGGCCTCCCCCAAATAGCGCAGGCCATCGGCCACCCAGGGCAAATCAATATCGGGCACCAAATAAAGATCAGCCGGGCTTTTGAGATTGGCAAAGGCCGGATCTTGCGCATCATAGAGTATCTGCGCCCAGACGGCGGTCATCACCGGGTCGGTATCCAATATCAGCCAGCCGTTCCCTTCTGCTGCGGCCGCATGTCGGGCCGCGCTGATCCGGCGGTGATGCTCGGCGGCGATCTCCACCAGATCGACCATGCGGGTGTGGGCGCCATGCTCTTCACACCATAAGCGGCCATATTCTTCGACCAAAGGCGCGTTGAGCTGCGCCGCTAGGGCGGTGGCCAATGTCGATTTACCCGTGCTTTCCGGGCCGTGAAGGCAGATCACCCGCACCGTCACAGCGCAGCTGCCCGCTGGCGTGCCTCGGCCCGCCGCCATTCAATCAGTCCCCAAATCGCCATGCCGAGGAAGAGGACGTAAAGCCCGGTGAACCAGTACAACTGCTTATGCCAGTAAAGGCCGATAGAGATCAGGTTGACGACCACCCACCAATGCCAATTGTTGATATAGCGGCGCGTCATGAGGATTTGGGCAACCACGCTGAGCATCGCGACGCTGGCATCCCACCAAGGGTAGGACGCATTGGTGTTCATCGCCATGAACCACCCCCAGCCCCAGATCGCCAGCAACGCGGCGACGATCCAAGTCATCTGCCCGGCCAGACCAAGCCGTGCGACAATCACTTCCCCTTCAACCCCTTTATGCCGCACCCAGAGGCCCCATCCGATCAGATTGACGATGAAGAAGAAGAGTTGCAGCCCGGCATCCGAATAAAGCTGCACATCCCAAAGGACGATGGCCGTTAACGTCACCATCACCAAGGCCGCCGAAAAGTTCCAGACGCTGCGCTTCGCGATCAGCACAATGTTGACCACCCCGAACAGGGCCGCGATGAACTCCAGCACAGACATGGGACCGACCGGTTACAGCGCCAAGCCGGTGAGTGCGGCCAGATCCGCCAGTGCCTGTGCCTCGCCCGTCACCTTGATAGCGGTCATGCCAAGGGTGGCCGCGGGTTTGCAGTTAATGCCCAGATCATCGAGATAGATGCACCGATCAGGCGCGACATCCAGCGTCTCACACATCATTTGGTAAATGCGCGGATCAGGCTTGCGAATGCCCAGTTTGGAGCTTTCAATCACATGGTCAAACCGCGCCATAATTGCGCGCACCTCGGCGGCCTTTTCTTCGGTTGCCGACATGCCGGCCCCTTTGCCGGCGGGGACATTATTGGTGATGCAGCCGATTTTGTGCCCGGCCGCCTTTACCTGATCAAGCGCCGCCACCACGCGCGGACGGACATCGCCTGACAGAAGCGCCAAAACATCCCGACCGCGAATATCATGGCCCAAGGCGGCAGCTTCTTGCGCGAACAGATCATCGAAATGATCGGCGCTGATTTCTGCCCGTTCGAACAGGGCCCAAGCATTAGAATCAGGGTCGGTTGCGTTGATCCGGCGGATAATGTCGGTGGGAAGGCCATTTTCCGCCTCAAATCGGGCGAAGGCCTCCAAAGGAGATGACGTTACGACACCCCCGAAATCCCAGATGATTGCTTCAAATTGGCGCATGATTCCTGCTTAGGGGGGAAGGCTTAAGCTTGCAAATCCTCTCAATTGCTGATTGATTTGAGCCGGAGATTGGAGGGGTTGAATGAAGTCCATGCAGAAACTGTTGGGCGGTGTCGCGCTTGCCCTTGCGCTGGCGGGTTGCGGCCAGATTAGCGATCTTGTCTCTGACAAAAAATCTGACGCGGACGTGCCGCTGACAGAATATCCTGAGCAGGTCTATTTTGGCGACACGCATTTGCACACGGCCAACTCCTCCGACGCCTTTGGGCTGGGCGTGCGACTTCCACCGGAAGAAGCGCTGCGCTTTGCGATGGGGGACGAGACTGTCTCCACCACCGGATTAAAGGCAAAGCTTGCCCGGCCGCTCGATTTTCTTGTCATCGCCGACCATTCGGATGGTCTGGCTGCGTTGAAGCAAATTCATGACGCGCCGGGTTTTCTGCTGACGGATCCGACGTTGCGGCGCTGGCACGATGAATTGCAAAAAGGTCCTAAGGAATCACAGAAAGTTGCGATGGAACTCATTGACCGCTTTTCGCAGCGGACTCTGCCTGCCGATATGCTCGAGCCCAAGGCGATGGAAAAGCGCACACGCGATGTCTGGACCGACCATACCAGCATTGTCGACCGCTATAACAGCCCCGGCAAATTCACCGCCTTTATGGGCTTTGAATATACGTTGATGCGCAAGGGCGACAATCTCCATCGCGTTGTTATCATGCGCGATGGCAAGGACAAGGCCGATCAAGTTCTTCCCTTCTCCTCCCTTATCGGCACCAGCCCCGATCAGCTTTGGGACTACATGGATGCCTATGAGAAGAAGACGGGCGGCAAGATCTTAGCCATTCCGCACAATTCCAACCTATCCAATGGCCTGATGTTTCAGCTGACAGGCCCCACTGGCGGGCCAATGACGGCGGCCTTTGCCCGCCGTCGCAGCGCAAAAGAGCCTTTGGTCGAAGCCACGCAAATCAAGGGGGATAGCGAAAGCCATCCCTTCCTGTCGCCCAATGACGAATTCGCCAATTATGGCGATGCTGGGTGGGAGCTTGGCAATCTGACCATGGAAGGCAAAAAAACACCCGACATGCTGGCAGGCGATTATGTGCGGGAGGCGCTGAAACGCGGCCTGCTGGTCGAGCAGAAAACGGGCGTAAACCCCTATAAGTTGGGCATGATCGGCTCCACCGACAGCCACACATCCTTGGCAACAGGCGATGAAGATAACTTCTACGGCAAGCATAGCGGCAATGAGCCAAGCAAGAATCGCGCATCCGATCCACAGAGCCTTGGCACACGCGGCGGCCGGATTGGCTGGCATTATCTTGCCGGCGGCTATGCCGCTGTCTGGGCACGGGCCAACACGCGCGGCGCCATTTTTGATGCCATGACCAAGCGGGAAGTCTATTCAACCACCGGCCCGCGCATGAAGGTACGCGTCTTTGGCGGTTGGGACTTTTCCGATGCCGATTGGAAATCCAATTGGGTCAAGGCCGGCTATACGCGCGGCGTCCCGATGGGCAGCGACCTAAAGCCGGGCAAGGGCACACCAAAATTCATGATTTCTGCGCTGAAAGATCCGATAGGCGCCAATCTTGACCGTGTTCAGATGGTCAAGGGCTGGGTCGATGCCTCTGGCACGATGCAGGAAAAGGTGTTTGATGTGGTCTGGAGCGACCCGGCGAAGCGCAAGATCACGGGCGGCAAGCTTGCCCCCGTTGGCGATACGATCGACCTGAAAACGGCAAGCTATAAAAACACCATCGGCGCGCCGGAACTGCGCACCGTCTGGAGCGACCCGGAATTCAACCCGAAAATCCGCGCCTTTTACTATCTGCGTGTCATGGAAATCCCAACCCCGCGCTGGCCGGTCTATGATGCCGTCCGCTATGGGGCAAAGCTACCCAAAGACGCCAAGTTGAAGGATCAGGAACGGGCCTATACGTCGCCCATCTGGTACACACCGCGCGGTTAACCAGGCCAATGGCGGCGGGACGACACAGCGCGTTCCGCCGCCTGCCTTCGCCTGAGTTGTAATATTCCCCGTTGACGCGGGCGCTTTGGTGACTCACATATTGGGTCAGTCAAATTCTTGCGACGGATGTGAACATGCCGGACACCAAAGAAACACCCGAAGACAATGAAACCGTCCGCGAAGTCAAGCGGGCAAAGGCCAGCGCCGAAGCGGTAGCCGAAACCGAGAAAAAATCCGTTAACTGGAAAGCCGCCGCCGGTATTGGCATTGGATCGGCCGCAATCTTGGGCGCTTTGATCTACGCCAGCCGCAGA